>DASRZG010000471.1:0-3281 GCA_035686585.1 Phycisphaerae bacterium | reverse complement strand
GTGGCGATCAAGGTCCTGCCCAAGCGGTTCAGCGAGAACCCCGACTACGTCGAGCGGTTCTACCGGGAGGGGATGGCCGCGGCCAAGCTCAACCACGCCAACATCGTCCAGGCGATCGACGTCGGCGAGGCGGGGGGGTACCACTACTTCGTCATGGAGTACGTCGAGGGGCACACCCTCTGGGACGAGCTGAACGCCGGGAAGGTCTTCAGCGAGGAGGAGGCCCTGGGCATCATCCTCCAGATCGCCCGGGCGCTCGCCCACGCCCACGAGCGGGGGCTGATCCACCGCGACGTCAAGCCCAAGAACATCATGATGACCGACGACGGCGTCGCCAAGCTGGCCGACATGGGCCTGGCGCGAATGGCCTCGGACGAGCAGGCCGCCCGCGCCGAGGCCGGCAAGGCCTACGGCACACCGTACTACATCTCGCCCGAGCAGGTTCGCGGCGAGCGGGACATCGACTTCCGCGCGGATATCTACAGCCTCGGGGCCACGCTGTACCACCTGGTCACCGGGCGCGTGCCGTTCGAGGCCGCCACGCCCTCCGCCGTCATGCACATGCACCTGAGGGAGCCGCTGGTCCCCCCCGACCACATCAACACCTCCCTGTCGGTCGGGATCGGCGAGGTCGTCGAGGTCATGATGGCCAAGGACCGCGAGAAACGCTACGGCTCGACCGAGGACCTGATCGGCGACCTGGAGGCGATCGCCTCCGGCCGACCGCCCATCTATGCCCGAAAGGGCATCGGCACCGAGGACCTGTCCGGCCTGGCCGGGCAGGAAACCAACCCGCTCGGGGAAACCCGCGAGATGCCCGGCGAGGGCGCGTGGACGGCGCCGGCCGCCCTGGTCTTCGCCCTGCTGGCGGCGCTGGTGATCAGCATCATCCTGAACCTGATCCTGGCCGTGCGGTGAGGCCGAGCGGGCGCTTTGCCGGGGAACGCGGAGCGGTCCGGGGGGTTCCATCCTTGTGGCGGATCGGGGAAGAGGCGATGCGCCGCCCGGAAGGAACCGACGATGAGAACGACGATCGCGATCTCCATGGCGGCCGTGCTGGCGGCCGCGTCCGCGGCCCGGGCCGCGGACGAACCGGTCCGCAACGTCACCCCCAAGGGCAACGGCATCATGGGCATGAAGGTCGAGTCCGTGGTCGTCCAGCCGGCCTCGATCACCGTCACCACCACCGGCGCCATCTACGTCTTCGACCGCCAGGGGAACCGGATTGTCTGCCGCCAGCGGATCGGCAACGACCGGGAGGTGGGCACGGTCCGTTTCGACGTCACCGCCCCGGTCGGGGCGGCTTCCTTCGCCTTCGAGCGGGCCGACGACACCGAGTGCGTGCTCAAGGCCGGCAAGGTCACCGCCACGATCCGAAACGACTCGCTGCTGGCGGTGGAGGGCGTAAAGACCTCGGAGCTGATCGTCCAGTGCACCCTCAAGCACGCCCGGGCGCGGGACCTGTTCAGCAAGGCGCGGGGTTCGTGGGGCTTCGACCGCAACGTCCCCGGGCATTTTGACGGGCAGGGGGGGCTGATCGCCTTCCAGGACGCCCCGGCCGTGGCGGTCATGCCGCCCAAGCCGTTCGACTGGCAGACCTACGGCACGGTCTGGCCGGCGGAGCTGGGCAGCACGCTGTACGGGCTGGCCGGGGCCGATCGGATCATCCGCGAGAACGCCCGGCGGGGGATCAACCTGTTCGTGATCTGGGGCGGGACCGCCTGGCAGACGGACATGCACGACGCCGGCAAGCCCTACGTCCCCGCCGACCCGGAGGCCTTCAAGCGGGCGATCGAGGCCGTCCACCGCGAGCGGGGCAAGGTGATGGTCTACCTCACCAGCGGCAACCTCGCCAGCCGGGGGACGCCGGAGACCTTCGCCACGCGGATCGACGAGCTGGTCGCCGCCTGGAAGATCGATGGGGTGTACCTCGACAGCCCGAGCAAGGGCTGGTCGCGCCGGCAGATGTTCGAGTTCCTCCGCGACCTCAAGCGAAAGCACCCCGCCCTGCTGGTGTTCATGCACGAGCCGATGGACCCGCTGGCCGAGGCCTATCTCGACGCCAAGGTCATCGGCGAGTTCGACCGCGACCCCGGGCAGGTGAGCTTCGACAAGATCGACTCCCGCCAGTGGTCCAACACGCCGGTGTTCTGGGTGCCCGACCACAACATCGGCCGCAGCGCCAAGGCGGTCGACACCCTGATGGAAAGCCGCGCCCGCATGTACTGGGGCCTGCTGCCTTCGACCGACCTGCCGGGGAAGCCCGCCCACATCCGGCTGTTCGAGCAGTACTACAAGCCGCTGGTGGAGCTGGAGTACCTGGCCTGGCTCGAAGCCGCCGGCCAGATCCAGCGGTGGCAGCAGGATCACCGGCGCAACCTCACCGCCCGGGCGGACCGGTTCCTGCAGACCGACTGGTCGACCCGCGAGCGCGTGACGGCGGGAGTGGAGGGGAAGGCGACCGCCTCCAGCCAGGAAGGGGCGGTCTATTACCCCGCCGACTACGCCCCGGGCAACGCCGTGGACGGGTCGCGCGAGACCTGCTGGCTGGCCGCCGCCGATCGGGCGGACAAGCACGACTGGACCTCCAACCACGCCCTGTCCGTCGCCTCCGTCTCCGCCGCCCGGATGGCGTTGCCGTGGCTGCAGATCGAGCTGCCGGCCGAGAAGACCGTCGCCAGCGTCCTGTACGACACCCACTGGCCCGGGCAGTCGTCCAACGAGGTCTGGCAGGAGGCGTTTCGCATCGCCGTCTCCGCCGACGGCAAGGCCTGGACCACCGTGGCCGAGAAGAAGGACCTCACCCGGGCCGACCGGTTCGACCTGAAGTTCACGCCCGTCGCCTGCCGTTACGTCCGCGTGGACGGCATCAAGACCGTCTGCAAGCGGGTGGACTTCTGGCATGCGGCGTACGTCACGGAATTGCAGGTCTACGAGCCGTCCGGCGCCCCGCGCGGCGATCCCCGCCGCCGGCCTTGGGAAAGACGGTGAGGATTGGCGATTGATTCGATTGCGGATTGCGGATTTCGAATTGCGGATTTGAGAAGCAACGACAGAGGAAGAAGCGTCGCCCCGTTGCGAGTGTGCCTGTTTCTTCTTCCTTTCAATCCGCAATCCGCAATCCGAAATCCGCAATGGAATAATCCGCAATCGGACTCAATCGACAATCGCCAATCGACAATCGTCAATCCCCTCAGTATTCCCGCTTGGACGGGCGGGCCATCAGGTCGCTGACGGCGGCGGCGGGGGCCTTGCCCTCGAACAGCACCGCGTGGACGGCG
>DASRZG010000470.1:0-10125 GCA_035686585.1 Phycisphaerae bacterium | reverse complement strand
CAGCCGCTGCTCGGTAAAGTTGACCACCTTCCCCGGCGGCGGGACGCGGTTGCGCCCCTCCAGCCGGGGCAGCTCGTCGCTGTAGCCGTACCACCACGTCAGGTGGTAGTCCAGCAGCCTCGCGCACACGTGCGTGCCGGGCCAGCAGTACCCGATGTTCCAGTCCTGGTACGCCCCGTAGGCGTGCAGGCGGAACGAGACCGGGAAGGGCTCCGGGCCCACGCCGCCGGCCTTGGGGTCGGGGGCGCGGATCTGGAAGACGTGGACGTATCCGTCCCAATTGTCCTCGATGCCGTCGGGGTTGAAGACCTCGTAGTCGGCGAAGAAGGCGTAGACGTAGTACCGCTCGGCCAGCTTCTTCAGCAGCACGGCCCCGGGCGGGGCGACCTTCTCGTCCACCGGTTCGGCGAGGGCGGCCACGCCGTCGGGGCCGTCCTCCTTGCCGTCGACGGCGCGGACGACGGCGTAGTACGTCCTACCCGGCTTGTGGATCGTCCGGACGAACAGGCCCGCCCCGTTCGGCAGGCGTTTGGAGTTGGCCTCATCGTCGACGATCTGGATGGACTGCGCCCACTCCTCCGCCGCCAGGGACTTGAAGAAGCCGCGCGAGGTGTCCACGTTCCGGAAGAACCCGAAGTGGTTGGACCCCTCGGGGATCTTCGCGATCAGCTTGGCCGCCGACAGGTCGCCCCCGGTGACGGGCTTGTCGGAGGCGTAGACGTGGTACCACTCACCGGTGGCGGAGCCGTCCTCCTTCCACGTCAGAAACGTCTGCCCGTCCCGCCAGAAGGCCTTGACGTCGGTCACGCCCGCGGCGGCGGGGACGGTGAGGGCGAGGATCAGAACCGCGGCCAAGGGGCGTCTCATGTGGCACCTCCGATGATGGCTTCAGGCTCTCCATTAGCGCGCCTTGGAGGCCCCCTGTCAACCGGCTGTGTCGCGCCCCCGCGACCTCCGCGACCGCCCAGCCTCCCGGGGGGTGTTTACAAAACCGTTGAATGTAAACACCCCGAAACGCGCGTAACCATTTGTATAGAAAGGTGATATACGAACTCACGCCGTTTCCGCCGGAGGCTTGTAAACAGGCACAAATCCTGCACGCCTTTTACAGGTATCCGTAGGCTTCCTCGACCCGGACCGCCGCCCTTCCCCCGGCCGCCGACTCCGTCTCACGTCGGTGGCCATGCCTGCTCTCCATCACTGTTGGCCATTCCTGCCCCATGCCTTGACCGTCATGATCCCGTCCAACATGCCCTTCCGCCGCGCTCAAGTCTGAAACTCAGCCTGCCCCCTTTTCCTCATTTCCCCGTTGACCCACTGCGCGATACAGGCTCCTCGCTATACTGCACATACAGGACAACTCTTTCAGTTTGCTCGTCCAAGCGCAGGCTCAAGGTGCATTCCCAATCGCTGCTCTTGCCAGGCTTACGCCATGTTGATTGGGACACAGCAACGTTCCCGTCGGCGGATTTGGGCCACCACGCGATCTCAGACGCATTCACCTGAAGCTCCCTCAAGACATCAGGGTTCTTTGATGGACGGGGTAGTCTGTTGAGAGGGGCCTGAAGGAGAAGACCGGCGAGATCACTGTGGGGGACGTCAAGGCGAGCGTACACCCACATGACCATCAGCGCCTCAACATGGCACTTCACGTTCCTGGCGCTGTCTGGAACTATGAGTCCCAGGTGTTGCTTCAGGCGCGTCTCGGCAGTCACGGACCCCAAGGGGCCTCCGCGCCCCCTTTTTTCTTTGTCGCATCCGCACAGCAGAAACACTGCTCCCCAGGCGATCGCCAAGCAGATCAGCCACGCGAGCATGCTTGGGGAGGAGAAAGGGGACAGGCTACTGTTCTGGCCGCCATTTCCTGCAACCTCGGTGCGCGGCCTCGGTTGCGCGATGGCATGTCGGGCTTCGGGCGGCCCCGCCGCGGGGGCGGACGGGCTTGCGGGCGCGGCACGCCGTAGGCCCGGCGCGGCTTGCCCGACCGGGCGTGTCCGGGGGTACCCGTGACGAATCGGGAAGTTCGCCCGCTCGCCCGGCCCGGTCCGTCTCCCGGCAACCTTGCGGCCTGCGGCCGGGCAGGGAATACGAGGGCTGGCCACTTCTGCGGCGTCCGGGCAATGGCAGGTTATCCCGCCGGCTTCCCACATGCATGCACCCCTTTGCCATGGCGCCAAAGACCGTTGGGCCGACGGGTCTACGTTACGCCCATCGAGCCCGCGGCGCCGCGGCGCGTTGCTTCTTCTACCGTTCGCTGCCGGCGAAGCCGAGGTATTCGTCGAGCCAGTCGTCGGTCTTGAGGACGCCTTTGCGCTGCTTGAGGGCCATGCGCTGGGCGCGGGCCTGGGCGACGTCGAACAGGCGGCGGGTCAAGCGGCTGGAGATCTCGCGGCCCGTCTGCCCGAACCGCCGGCGGAAGGCGGCGGTGGCGTGGGGGGTGTAGCGGGCGACCAGCTCGTCCTCCAGGCAGACGAAGGCGCCGGCGCTGCCCGGGTCGCCCTGGCGCGCGGACCGGCCGAAGAGCTGCCGGTCGATCCGCCCGGCCTCGTGGCGCTCGGTGGCGATCACGTGCAGCCCGCCCAACTCGGCGATGCCGGTGCCGAGCTTGATGTCCGTGCCGCGCCCGGCCATGTTGGTGGCGACGGTGATCTTGCCGGGCTGGCCCGCGCCGGCGACGATCTGGGCCTCCTCCCGGTGCCGGACGGCGTTGAGGACCTGGTGGTCCAGGCCCTCGTCGGCGAGCATCCCGCTGAGCAGCTCGCTGTTGCGGACGCTGCGGGTGCCGATCAGCAGCGGCCTGCCGGTCTGGTGGACCTGGCGGATCTCCTCCACGATCGCCTTCCACTTGGCCTCCTCCGTGGCGAAGACCCGGTCCGGGCGGACCTGGCGGATGCACGGGCGGTTGGTCGGGATCACCACCACCGGGCGGTGGTAGATCTGCCAGAACTCCCCGCGGGCCTCCGCGGCCGTGCCGGTCATGCCGCTGAGGGTCTTGTACAGCCGGAAGAACCGCTGGAAGCTCACCCGGGCGTAGGTGTCCTTGGGCGATTCGACGGGCACCTTCTCCTTGGCGGCGACCGCCTGGTGCAGCCCGTCGCGCCACTCCCGGTCGGGCATGAGCCGGCCGGTGAACTCGTCGACGATGACGACCTTCTCCTCCTGGATCACGTACTGCTTGTCCAGGGTGTAGAACTGCCGGGCGGTCAGGGCCTGGGTGATCATCTCCTCGCGCCGCCGCGCCCCCGCCCAGATGCCCCCCAGGCCGCTGGTCAGCTCGCGGAGGCGGCGTTTGCCCGCGTTGGTCAGGTCGATGTCGCGGTAGCGCTCGTTGACGCGGTAATCGGTCCCCAGCGCCAGTTCGGAGGCGACCTCGGCCGCTTCCTGGAAGGCCTGGACCTGCTCGGGGTTGGGGGCGTCGCCGGAGATGATCAGCGGGGTGACGGCCTCGTCGATCAGGACGGAGTCGGCCTCGTCGACGATGGCGTAGTGCAGCCCGCGCTGGACCAGCCGGTCCGTCCCGCTGCCGTGCCCCTCGGCGATCTTGGTCAGCAGCGCGCCGGACAGGCTCCTGGTCCGGCCCAGCGACAGCCGGTCGCGGAGGAAGTCGGCGGTGACCTCCTTGTTGGTGCAGTAGGTGATGTCCGAGCGATACGCCTCGCGGCGCTCGGGCGGGGGCATCTCCTGGATGATGAACCGGCACGAGAGCCCGCAGAATCGGTAGATCTGGCTCATCCACTCCGCGTCGCGCTGGGCGAGGTAGTCGTTGACGGTGATGATGTGGCACCCGCGCCCGCGCCAGCCGGCGACGGTCGCCGGCAGGGTCGCGGTGAGGGTCTTGCCCTCGCCGGTGGCCATCTCGGTCATGCACCCGGCGTACAGGCTCAGGGCCCCGGCCACCTGGACGAGGTAGGGCTTCTCGCCGAGCTGCCGAAAGGCCACCTCGCGGACGGTCGCGAACGCACGCAGGACGTCCTTGGGCGTTTCCCGGCTGCGGCGGAACCGGTCGCGGAGATCGCGGGCCTGCTCGCCTAGGCGGGCGTCGGAGAGGCTGGAGATTTCCGGTTCCAGCTCCAGCACCTCACCGGCGCGCTTCAGGAAGATCGCCCGCCGCGGCTTGAGCCGCACGGCCAGCCCCGCGGCCACGTCGTAGGCGGCGTCGATCCCCTTGGGCAGTTCCTGCCCCCCGGCGCGGTAGGACAGCATTCGCCAGGTTGTGCTGGGCAGCTCGGCCATCTCAGACGCGGAACCTCCGCTGGAAGAGCTGGCGCAGCGACCGCCACCACTGCGCGGCCAGCGGCTTCTTGGGCAGGTCGAAGCGGACGATCACGCGCTGCTTCTCCAGCAGGCGCTCGGTTCCGTCGGGCTCGACGCGGATGAGGAAGAATCCCTCGGCCGCCTTCATGCCCCCCTGCTTATCCGGCGCGGTCACCAGGGGCCCGTCGGCGATCGCCGCCATGCCCTGGGAGGGCAGGTCGGTCTGGGCGGCCGCGGCGATCCCGAGATACCGGCCGACCATGTGCCGGTCCGGCTGGCCCTTCACGCGAATCTCGACCCGCCGGTACAGCTCGTCGTCGGCGGCGCGGGCGGCGTCCAGCACGGCGGCGGCCACCGCCTGCGCGGCGAGGCCGCCCGGGGAGGCCGGGGCGGCGGCGAGCAGGGCCCGGCCCTGGCGGATCGCGCCCTGCCGGTGGCGGGCCAGGGCGTCCTGCTCGGCGAAGATGCCGGTGATCTTCTGGTCGGCGACGGCCTTGATGACCAGGCGGCCGGTGGTGATCAACTGCCCGATCGGGTCGCCACGGGTGAGGAAGACGCCCTTGTGGCGCTCCAGTTGCGGCGCCTCCCACGTCCCGTCGAACGGCGCCCGGACGACCAGGGCGGCCAGTTGCCGGTCGGCGTAGTCGATCTGCTCGTCGACGACCGCGATCTGCTGGGCCAGGGCCTGGGCCTTGGCCAGCTCCTTGGTCTTGGCCAGTTGCCAGTTCTCATGCAGCTCGTCGCGCGAGGCCTGGAGCTGCCGCCTGCGGAGGGCGAGGTCCTCGTTGACGGCCCGGACCAGCGGCTCGCCCGCCTGGACGGACTGACCGGAGGGCCGGCACCAGGTGACGAACCCGTCCGCGCCGGCGTGGATGTCGGCCTTGCGCTGGAACTCGTTGAAGCCCTCGGCGCGGAGGTGGTTGGCGAACGGGAGGATCCCCACCAGCGTCCCCACGGTGGCCACCACCGCCAGGGAGGAGACGACCGCGCGGGCGCGGACGCGCATCAGCTCGTTATGGGTGGCGAGGTAGTGGATGAACTTGAACACCGGCACGCACAGGAACACCACGCCGCCGGCGACGCCCAGGATCACGCCGACCACGAACAGCTCGTCGGGCAGCCGGGCGGTCAGGAACAGCAGGATCATGGCGAAGATGAAGACCTTGTAGATCGACGAGGCGATGCCGTACAGGGTCAGCCAGACCTTCTCGCCCGGCGTGTGGGCGGGGTTGCGGGGGTGCTGGACCTTCCAGACGTACTTCTTGACCAGGTAGTAGATGTAGTCCTTGCTGCGCTGGTAGAGGTTGGGCATCTCCAGCAGGTCGGAGGCGATGTAGTAGGCGTCGTATCGCAGCAGGGGGTTGCCGTTGAACAGCAGCGTCGAGACGGACGCGATGAACATCACGTTGTAGCTGAGCGAGTGGTAGAACCCCGGCGGGGTGTGATACCAGATCACCGCCGCCACCGCCGCCAGGAACAGCTCGACCAGCATCCCCCCCATGCCCACCACCACCCGGTGCCACTTGGAGCGGAACGCCCAGGCGCTGGAGGCGTCCACGTACGGCAGCGGCGTGAAGATCAGGAACATCACGCCCATCACGTGGACCTCGCCGCCCGTGCCGCCCTGGCGGCCGAACTTCTTGCAGGCGAAGGCGTGCCCGAACTCGTGGATCACCTTCACCAGCACGAAGCTCAGGTACAGCAGCGGCAGGTTGCTCATCAGGTCCTGGCGGTTGAAGATGCTGTTGCCCTCGGCGACGGCCTTGTCGAAGTCGGCGATGACGAAGTATCCGCCGACGGCGGCCGCCGCCAGCAGCAGGGCCAGCCCGATCCACGACCAGATCCACCGCACCAGCGGCAGGCCCCAGTCCAGGAACCGGTCCGGGTCCAGCAGCGGGATGCGGATGAACAGGAAGTTCTTGAGGTAGTTGGTCACCTCGCGCTGGACGCGCTGGCGGTATCGCTTGAGCAGCCCCTCGGCGTCGGGGGGCATGTCGCCGGCGAGCAGGTTGGAGGTGTACATCTGCCCGAGCAGTTGGATGGCCTCGCCCTGGGTGGGGGCGGCGTCGCCGAGCTGCTCGTTGCAGATCCGCCACGCCTCGGCCACCGTCCTCCGACCGTCCAGCAGGCCGACGAAGGTGTAGGCGGCCTCGCTGAGGCGGAAGAACTGGTTGCTGGACGGGTCGTGGATGACGTGCCACATCCGCCCGCGGTAGTGCTGGCGGTAGACCTGCGCGGTCGATCGCAGCCGGGGACTGAGGTGGTTCACCCGGTACCACGATTCGCTGAATGTCGGGCGTTCGACGGCCATCTCGTGGCACAGGTTTGTAACCTGTGTCCTTCTGTCAGTTGACGAATCAGGGCATCATGCACAGGTTCCAAACCTGTGCCACCTATGATCACAGGTTCCAAACCTGTGCCACCTATGATCACAGGTTGAAAACCTGTGCCACCTGTCACGGCTACAGCCACAGCTTCATCCGCAGCCAGTTGATCATCTTCCGGCTGATGAGGTAGGCGTAGCTTCTGATTCCCAGATCGACCTTGGCCACGCCGGACATGCCGGGCCTCATCCATTCGGCGTTGTGGTGCAGCCGGACGCGGACCTTGAAGACGTTCTTGTTGTCCACCAGCTCGGCGACCGGGTTGATCCGCTCGACGGTGAAGGGGATCTTGCGGTCGGGATAGGTGGTGGAGGCCAGCTCGCCCACGGAGGGCGTTTCCATTCCCTTCCCGTCGGCGGCGGGGCGGGTGCCGTCGCGGACGCCGGCGATCTCGTCCTCGGGGACCGCCAGCTCCGCCTGGAGGTCGGACAGGTCGGCGATGTGGAACAGCGGCTCGCCCATCTTGACGGACTTTCCGATCCGCCGCTTCAGGTCGTTGTCCTCGACGACCACGCCCGTCCGGGTGGCCACGATCCGGGCCTGCTCGATCCGCCGCTGGAGCTGCTGGATGTTGAACTGCGCCCCGCGCACCTTGGCGTCGGCGGCCTGGGCCTCGGAGAACTTGCCGTCCCGCCGGGCCAGGTCCGCCTCGGCCTGGCTGTCCCCCAGGTCGGCGTAGGCCTTGCCCAACTGCATCTTCAGCTCGTCCGTCCGGAGCGTCGCCAGCACGGTCTGGCCCTTGACGACCGGGTCCTTGTCCTCGACCAGCACGTCCTCGATGTACCCGTCGAAGGGGGCCGGCAGCACCTGGCGCTCGGCCGCCTGGAAGACAAACGACCCCTCGGCCCGGTACTTGCCATGCCCGAAGGCCAGCACGATCACCGCCAGGCAGACCGCCACCGCGGCGACCTTCCACCAGGTGTGCCTGGGCCCGACCGCGGCGGCCAGGCCCTTCCGGACGCTCCGGGCCAGCCGGGCGCCCACCCACCGGTCGTGCTCGTACAGGTCCACCAGCCGGGGGGTGCACAGGTCCACCGTCAGTCGCAGCGTCTCCAGCTCCTCGGCCGTCATGGGCGTGTCGGCCCGCCGCTCGGCCAGCAGCACGCCCACCGGCTCGCCGCCGCGGCGGATCGGCATCGCCACGATCGACGCCGGCCCGTGCTTGCGGGCCAGCTCGGCCGCCACCCGGCTGACGAAGGTCGCCTCCGGGCCCGAGGGGTAGACCACCTCCACGTCCTGGTCGAGGCACTCCTCCATCGCCGATTCGAGGTCCTGGACGAGGACCATTTTCCGGCTGAACTTCTCGGTGTGGCTGAGGGCCTTGAGGTGGACGTACCGGCCCTTCAGGAAGCCCAGGCTCACCCGCTCGCACTGCCACCGGCTGGCCAGCTCGTTGCACAGGCTCATGCCCGACCCGGCGAACCGGTCGGTCTCGTTGACGGCCGAGAGGGTGTCCATCGCCACCCGCAGCCGGCGCAGGTCGACGGAGCGGCGCTGCATCGCCAGGCGCATCTCGTACAGGCTCAGCAGGCTGATGGACAGCTCCAGGCGCTCCCGGGCGGCGGTCAGCTCGCCCGGGGTGCGGGCCTCGATCACGTACACCGCCACCCCGCGGACGCCCTGTCCGCGGGTCAGCGGGATCATGATCAGGTGCCGGTCGGCGGGCTGCCCGTAGAGGCTGTCGGGCTCCTGGAGGGGCATGATCGCCGTCGCGCCGCCCTGGGCGACCTGCCCGGCCAACTGCGCCCCGTGGGCCAGCCACACCGGCGCGGTTCCGCCGGTGGGCAGGGGCGGGAAGACGGAGACGACCTCCGGCTGCCCCTCCGCGCCGGGGCGGAGCATCGCCGCGGCGCTGGCCGCGGCCAAGTGACACTGCACGGCCAGCAGGTTCACGAGGAACTGCTCGGGCGGGCCCTCGAACCGGCTCAGGCGGTCCACCAGCTCCGCCGTCGTCGGAATCTGCCCGAGCGGCGTCCGGTTACGCACTTGTTCGGCCGACATGGGCGGCTACCTCATGGGGCGGCTTGGGATCAGGCTTCTCCCTTGCGGCGCTTGGCGACGTCCAGTTGCAGCTCGCCGAACTGCTCTTCGTGGCGGCGGATGATCTGGCCGAGGGTGATCGCCAGGCGCTTGGCGGAGTAGTAGTTCAGGATGACCCGCTCGTTGACCTGGAAGACGATCTCGCCCTGGCCCTGTTCCTGCGGGACGGGGTTGATCAGGTTGAGCCCGAAGTCCAGCATCACCTCTTCGGCGGTCCCGTTGGCGCGGAAGGCGTTGGCATAGCTGGTGCCCATGGTCCGCTCGTCGATCCGCAGCCGCACCTGGCGTTGCCCGGTCTGCTCGGACGCCTGGGCCTCCACCGTTCGCTCCTGGCCCGCGGGGGCCTGTTCATCTTTGGCCATACATCACTCCTTTTCCTTCGAAACGTTATCGCTGTCGGCAGGTTTCACCCCGTCCGCCTCGGCGTCCGTGCGGGCCAGCCTCGCCGGCTCGGGGAACGTGACATTCACATGCTCGCCCGCGGGTCGGCCCGCGGTGTTGGGAAGCTCCACCCGCACGATCCGGCTGCGGCTTCCCGCGTCGGCGACCTGGCCCACGTGCAGGATCCGCCCGGTGACGGGCGCGGGGGGCTCCTCGTCGGCCCCGTGGGGCAGTTCGACCGTCACCGGGCCGTTGGTCGCCAGCTTCAGCGACCGGACCTTCTCGGCCGGCACGGGGACGTTGATCCACAGCGGGTTGGTCTTGACGATCTGGATGAGGTTCTGGTTGGCTTCGGCGGACTCGCCCTCCTCGATCACCACCTGCTCGACGACCCCGTCGATCGGGCTGACCAGTTTCATCCGCTCGAGCTGGGCCACGGCCCCCTCGTATTCGCGCTTGGCCTGGACCATCTGGAACTGCGCCAGCTCCAGCGACAGCTCGGCGATCTGCATCTCCAGGCGCTTCTCCTGGACCTCCAGCTCGGTCGCCGCCCCGCCCTTGCGGGCCTCCTCGGTCTTGTCCAGGACCACCTTGGCCAGGTCCAGCTTCAGCTTCGCCGCCCGGACCCGCGTGGTGTCCTCCGCCTCGGCCTTGAGCTTCTCCAACTGCACCCGTTCGGCCCGATCGTCCATCTGGATCAGCAGTTGGCCCTTCTTGACCATCTCGCCGGGCTTGACGAGGACCTCGGCGATCCACCCGGGCCGGACGAACGACAGCGTCGCGTCCTGGCTCGGCCGGCTGATGCCCTCGATCCCGTCGGTCCGCTCGCCCGCCCCGGCGACCCCGGGCGCCGCCGCGGCGACCAGGAAGGCCGTCGCAGGCAGTAAGCACACTTGCAGCCTCATCGGGTCATCTCCGAAAGAGTTCCCAGCCCCACAAGTATGTCAATACAGTCACGTGGATACAAGGTTTTCCTGTTCGCCGAAAGCCACCCGGCGCCGGCGGACGAGGCCCGCGCGGCCGGTGGATCGGCCGCCCCTCCGCCCGGTCGGGCGGGCGGACGAGT
>DASRZG010000469.1:0-6647 GCA_035686585.1 Phycisphaerae bacterium | reverse complement strand
GGGCGTGCGGTTCAGCCAGTTCTACAACGGCGCGCGGTGCTGCCCGACGCGGGCGTCCCTGTTGACCGGGCTGTACGCGCACCAGGCGGGCATCGGCCACATGGCCGACCGCCTGGAGATCCCCGGCTACCAGGGGTCGCTCAACGACCGCTGCGTGACCGTCGCGGAGGTCCTGCGCGCCGGCGGGTACCAGACGATGATCACCGGCAAGTGGCACGTCGGGGCGCGGGAGGGGCAGTTGCCCCTGGACCGGGGCTTCAACCGCTTCTACGGGTTCCGCTGGGGCGCCGCCGGCTACTTCAACGTGGACGGCGACGAGCCGATCGAGATGCTCGACGACAAGCCGATCGTCCGCCCGGCGGGCTGGTACGCCACCGACGCCTATTCCGACCAGGCGGTGGGCTTTCTCGACCAGGCCGCCCACACGGACGCGCCGTTCTTCCTGTACGTCTCCTACACGGCCCCGCACTGGCCCCTGCACGCCAAGCCGGCCGACATCGCCCGGTACAAGGGCAAGTACCTCCAGGGCTGGGACGAGCTGCGGAAGCGGCGGCATCGCCGGCAGGTCGAGATGGGCCTGGTCGCCGATCGCTGGCCGCTCGTTCCCCGCGACGGCAGCGCGCCCGATTGGGGCGATCTGCCGCCGGGGCAGCGGGAGCAGTTCGACCTGAAGATGGCCGTCTACGCCGCCCAGGTCGACTGCATGGACCAGGGCATCGGCAGGATCCTCGCCAAGCTCAAGGCGATGGGGGTCGAGCGGAACACGCTGGTGATGTTCCTGTCCGACAACGGCGGCTGCGCCGAGCAGATCAACCGCCCGAACAAGCGCGGGCCGATCGGCACGCGGGACTCGTTCGCCAGCTACGGCCTGCCGTGGGCGAACGCCAGCAACACGCCGTTCCGGCGGTTCAAGCACTACACGCACGAGGGGGGCATCGCCACGCCGCTGGTGGCGTACTGGCCGGAGGTCATCGGCAACGGCGGCAGCATCACCCATCAGACCGGGCACATCATCGACATCATGGCCACCTGCTGCGACGTGGCGGGCGTGGCGTACCCTTCGACCTTCGTCGGCCGGCAGATCACGCCGCTGGAGGGCAAGAGCCTGCTGCCGATCTTCCAGGGAAAGCAGCGATCCGGGCACGAGGCCCTGTTCTGGGAGCACGAGGGCAACATCGCCGTGCGGCAGGGCAAGTGGAAGCTGGTCCGGCAGTACAAGCGTCCGCTGGAGCTGTTCGACATGGAGGCCGACCGGACCGAGCTGAACGACCTGGCCGCCGCCAACGGCGAGAAGGTCCGGGAGATGTCCGCCCTGCACGACGCCTGGTCCGCCCGGTGCAACGTCAGGCCGTGGAAGGAAATCAGCGCCCTTCTGGACGAGAGGAAACGTCGTGCCCGCCCCGTCACGACGGCGCCGCGGCAGGGAGGGGCAAAGCCGTAGGTCCGACCATTCTCGATGCGGGAGAGCCATTCTACGGGGGCGACTGCAACGGATTCGTAACATGGAGGGTCTGCCTGGAGAACAGGGGTGCCCCGGACAAGGCGTTGTGTGCCTTGTCCGGCGCCGCTGGACCACGGGGGCACGCCGGACAAGCCAAACGGCGGCTTGTCCGGGGCACCCGACGGGCCCCGTCGCCTTCATTCCGTGTGGGCGGACCGACGACCCATGGATGACTGTCTCTGCTAATGCTCCCACCCCTTCGCGCGGTCGACCGCTTTGCGCCAGTCGGCGCGGAGCGCAGCCATCCGCTCGGGGGCCATGGCGGGGGTGAAGGTCCGGTCGCCTTGTCGACCGGCGAGGTGGTCCAGGTCGGACCAGAATCCCACGGCCAGCCCGGCCAGGGCGGCGGCGCCGATAGCCGTGGTCTCCAGATCGACGGGTCGGACGACGGGGCCGGAAAGGATGTCGGCCTGGAGCTGCATGAGCAGGTTGTTGGCGGCGGCGCCCCCGTCGACGCGGAGCTGGGGGACGCGCAGGCCCGCGTCGGCCTCCATGGCCTCCAGCACGTCGGCCACCTGCAGGGCGATGGATTCCAGGGCGGCGCGGGCGATGTGGCCGGCTGTGGTGCCCCGGGTCAGGCCCGCCATCAGGCCCCGGGCGTACGGGTCCCAGTGCGGCGCGCCCAGGCCGGCGAAGGCCGGCACCAGCACCACCCCGCCGCTGTCGGGGACGCCCGCGGCCAGGGCCTCGACGTCGGCCGAGGCGGCGATCAGCCCCAGCCCGTCGCGGAGCCACTGCACCACGGCCCCGCCGGCAAAGACGCTGCCCTCCAGGGCATACTGCACGCTGTCGCCGATCCGCGAGGCGATGGTCGTCAGCAGGCCCGACTTGCTCGCCACGGCCTGGGCGCCCGTGTGCATCAGCATGAAGCAGCCCGTGCCGTAGGTGGTCTTGGCCATGCCGCGCCGGACGCACGCCTGCCCAAAGAGGGCGGCCTGCTGGTCGCCCATCATCCCCGCGATCGGCACGGCGGCGCCGAGGACGGCGGGGTCGGTCGTCGCCACCACCTCGCTGCAGCCGCGAACCTCCGGCAGCAGGGACGGGGGGATGCGGAGGATGCCCAGCAGCTCCTGGTCCCACCGGCCGGTGTGGATGTCCAGCAGCAGCGTGCGGGCGGCGTTGGTGGCGTCGGTGACGTGGGCGCTCCCGCCGGTGAGGTTCCACACCAGCCACGTGTCCACGGTGCCGAAGGCCAGCTCGCCCGCCTCCGCCCGCCGGCGGACGCCGGGGACGTTGTCCAGGATCCACGCCAGCTTCGTCCCGGAGAAATAGGGATCGAGCCGCAGGCCCGTGCGGGCCGCGAACAGCCCCTCGTGCCCCGCCTCCCGAAGCGCGTCGCACGCGGAGGCAGTGCGGCGGTCCTGCCAGACGATCGCGTTGCAGACCGGCTCGCCCGTGCGACGGTCCCATACCACCGTCGTCTCGCGCTGGTTGGCGATGCCGATGGCGGCGACATCCTCGAACGTCGCCCCGGCCGCCGCCACCGCCTCCTGCGCGGCGGCTAGCTGGCTGGACCACAGGTCGGCGGGATCGTGCTCGACCCATCCCGGCTGAGGGAATATCTGCGGAAACTCCCGCTGCCCCGTCCCCACGGCCCGCCCGGCGCGGTCAAACAGGATCGCCCGCGAGCTGGTCGTGCCCTGATCGAGTGCGAGGACGTATGGCATCGGGAATTCCTTCCTTGCCGAGTTCTACTTCGGCGTCGGCTGGAGGACAAGAGCGGTCTGGACCGGCCGGCGGGCGCCCAGGGACGCGCATTGGATGGCACCCCCAAGCGCAGCTTGAGGGTGGGAACGGTGGCTGGGGCCGCTCGGGCGGCGGAGCCCATCCCCCCGGCCAATCCTGCTCTGCGAAGCGGCGCTTCGCTGTGCAGCACGAGTCCCCATTCCCGCACCCTCAAGCTACGCTTGGGGGTGCCACCCAGGACCGTACGGGCCACCCGCGATCCGGCCGGGCCCGTCATCCCGGCCGGGACCAGTAGCATTGGAAGTTGGACGTGTTCCACAGCGGCGGGCGCAAGGGGCGGCAGGCCGCTGCCGGCGGGGCGGCGTCGGTGTGGTAGATCCAGATGCGATCGTGGTCCCACAGCATCAGCTCGTCCACCCCGTCGCCGTCAAAGTCGTAAGCGAACGCGCACATGCCGGGCCCGCCGTCGTCGGGCAGGGGGACAACCAGGTCGCCCTCGCCGTCGATCAGCCCGCCCGCGTGGCCCTGGGCGGGGCGGATGCCGGAAAACAGCATCAGCTCCACGCCGCTGCCGTCCCAGTTGACCGGCTGGAGGGTCGCCCCCACGACCGGATAATCGCGCGTCCAGACCTTTCGCAGGCACGAGTCGAACAGGCTGACGATGCCCGGGTTGCCGTGAAAGAGGATGGTCGCCACGCACAGCCCCGGCAGGTCCGCCCGGAACCGGCCGACCGCCAGGCGCTGCACGTGGCCCATGAACCGCTGGCGGATGTCGTAGCCGTCGGTCAGCAGCAGCAGGCCGTCTTCGCCGCCGGCCATGAGGATCTTGTCCGGGGCGTCGGGGCCGTCACCGAGGGGGCCGGCGTAGATGGCGTCCTGGTGGTCGGTCAGGCAGACCCGCCCGAGCAGCTTGCCATCGTGGGAAAGGTGCTGGTAGCCGGCCAGGACGCTCTGGCGCCCGTCGCGGTCGAAGTCGTATGCCTGCGGGAAGTGCCCGTGGCTGCAGACGGTCCGCCACAGCTCCTGGAACTGCGGCGTCATGGCGACCAGGGTGTGGTAGTTGTCGCACAGCAGGACGTCGCGGGGGACGCCCCGGCCGGCCAGGTCGGCGAAGCAGATCGAGGAGGGCACCACGGTCGGCCCATCGTCGTTGTACCCGCCGCCCCAGTGGTTGACGCTGCCCTTGAACTCGGCCGGGATGGGCCTCATCGGCGGCAGGGGGGCGGAATACTTCAGCTTGCCGGTGGCGCCCTCGTACACGCAAAGCTGCCCGCCCCACGCGCAGACGACCTCGTTCCGCCCGTCGCCGTCGATGTCGTGGATCTGCACCGCCCCGTCGCCGGAGGTCTCGATCTCCTTGGCGGGCACCTCCTCCCCCAGCCGCCACAGCACCTCCCCGTCGGCGCTCATCGCCGTCATCATGCCCAACTGGTGCTTGTGCTGGCCGCCGAGGCGCGGCAGCAGGAAGTCGATCCGCCCGTCCCCGGTCAGGTCGCCCAAGCGGATCCGCCTGCCCGTGCCGAAGCCGGCCGTGTCGTATTTCCGCCATGCCACCGGCTTGCCGTAGCGGGATCGCTTGTCCGCGATGCGGGCGGCGATCCGCTTTGTCTCCCCGGCCACGCGCTCGGCCTCGGCCGGGGCGGCCGTGACGGTGATCGGCCCGAAGCGCACGGGACGCGAGCCGATGAAGCCCACGCAGCCACTTTCGAGCTCCCCGTCGCGTGCAAAAAGCTCCACCGGCCCGATGCGGGCGTTGATGTCGGCCCCGGCCACCTGCACGCTGATCTCGAACGGCTCGCCGACGGCGATCTTCACCGGCGCGGCCGCCAGGAGGTCCCAGGAGCTTTCGACGCGCCGGAGGATCTTGGCCATGCCGTCGGCGTCGACGGCGGCGGCGTAGAACCGCTGGCTGTCGAGGAAGCGGAAGATCACCCCCGCCGGCCCGCCCCAGCCTTCGCCCGGCGGCAGCAGCTCGGCGGCGGCGGTGACGGTGTAGTCCCGCCACAGCAGGTCGCCCTTGGCGATGGAGGTGTTGTCGGCGCAGGTGGCGGTGGCGGCGCTCTCCAGCCGCCGGCCCGCCGGCGTCTGGACCAGCGACCACGGCCAGGCCGGCAGCCCCCACCCCCCGGCCCGGTTCGACCAGCCGGCCAGGTTGTCCTCCGGCGAGGCCGGCTGGGCGTGCATCTCCATGTGCGGCCCCCACACCGCCGGCTTGACCACACCCGGCCTGAGGGACTCATACGCGTCATGCATTAGAATTGCAGTCTCGGACATTCCGGGCGACTCCTGGACTGGTCCATCGTGACTTGTCGCGCCTGTTTGCCCCCGGCTTCAGCCGGGGGTGATGTGGCGGTGGCAAACATGCTCCACAGCCGCTTACGCGCCTTCCGCAAATCAGCAATCCGGCGTATCATAGTCTTCAGGGCGCGTCTGTGCGAGCGGCGGCGGAGAGGACTGCTATGAACGGATCGAGGTGGCTGGGAGCGTTGGTCGTCGGATCGGCCGTAGCCGCGATGGCGTTGTCGGCCGCGGGCGCGCCTCGGCAAGGGAACAAGGCCAAGCCCGCGCAGAAGAGCCAGGCCCAGCAGCACTTTGAGCAGCTCGACGAGGCGTTGGACCTGAAGGGCCCACAGGAGGCCCAGGTCCGGCGGGCGCTGGAGGACTTCTACAGGCAGCTCGACCAGTGGTCGAAGACCGGCGACCAGCAGATCAAGGCCAAGACCCGGGCGCTGGCCTTGGCGAAGAAGACCGGCAACGACAAGCAGGTCAAGCAGCTCCGGGCGGAGATCGCCGAGCTTCAGCGGCGGCAGAAGGGGTTCACCGCCACGATGCACGAGCAGGTCCTGGCCGCCCTGGACGAGCAGCAGAAGGCGGCCTACCGCCGGATCTCGGGCCTTGCGGGCCCGGCCTCGGCCGCCCCGTCGGCGGCGCCCGACGAGGTCCGGGAGGCCCTGCTCCAGTTGGGCCTGATCGACGCGCAGAAGAAGCAGGCGGCAGCCCGCCTGTCGGCCGTGGGGAAGGACAAGGGCGGGACAATGGAAGAGGCCCTGGAGCATATCCGGACCAACGTCCTGATCCCCCAGCAGGCGGAGGCCTTCGCCAAGCTGCTGCCGGAGGTCCGCCGCCGCCGGGAGTCCCTCGCCCGTCTCCAGTTGCCCGACGGACAGGCCGAGCGGGTGCAGAGGATCCTCGCCGAAGCCGCCGCCGGCGCCGAGAAGGCCTACCCGCCCGAAAGCACCGCCATCTTCACCGCCGCCTACGAGCGGATCGACAAGGAAGTCCTCACCGCCACCCAGCGCCGCAAGCGCCAGGAATTCCTGGAGAAGAAAGCTCCCGCCCCCACGACCGAACCTGCGGAGGCGGGTTCGGAGGAGTGAGGTGGGGGGTGCGGGGGGAAACGACAACACCAACGACGCCAAAAGGCAAGCCGACTCCCCGATCGGCTTGCCTTTTGGCGTCG
>DASRZG010000468.1:0-4447 GCA_035686585.1 Phycisphaerae bacterium | reverse complement strand
GCCTGCCCATGTTCTGCCCCAACCACGCCAGCGCCTTGGTGATCTCGGGCAGGTCCGGGTTCATGCCGCAGCGGACGAAATCGGCCGCGTGGACGTTCTCCCACGCCACCAGCAGGTTCGCCAGGCCCGCCGCCGTCATGCCTCCGGGCGGGTACTGCCCGTAGTTGCCGTTGGCGGCGGGCGGCCCCGGCGACACTCCGTAGCGCCACGTCCCGTCGGAGCTCTGGCTGCGGACATAGTGCGTGTACACCAGCTTCCAGTAGTTGATGGGAATCTCCACGTTCGCCCGCGAGGCCGCCCACACGCCCAGGATGCCGATGTGCGTGTTCGACCCGTCCCCGCGATCGGCGGGCTTGCCCGTGCTGGAGTAGGTGTACGTGCCCCAGGAGTGCTGCCACTGCCCGCCGCGGGCGTTGGACGGCGGCATCACCACGCTCCGCACCAGCTTCTCGGCGTCCTTCTTCAGCCAGGGGCGCCCAGCCTGGTCGGGCAGGTGCGCCCATACCTGCGAGCGGATGCCCAACGTGTACGTGCCGTCGGTCTCCAACTGCTGGAGCCAGCGGATCGCCTTGGTCATCCGGGCCTCCTTGGCCTCTTCCCCCGCCGCCAGCAGGGCGTACATCACCAGCGCGCACCGGCCGCCGTAGTTCTCGTACGGACGGGGCCTGCCGTCGCTGCCCCGGACCGTGGCAACGTCCGGCCAGGGCGACTGCTGCCTGAGCGGCTCGCGGTACAGCGACCACAAGTGCGCCTTGGCCTTGGTCATCGCCTCGACCACGGCCTGGTCCGAGAAGGGAACCTGCGCCGGCTGAGCGTATCCGCGCGACGAGGCCCCCGCCATCCCCGCCGCCACCAACAGGATGATCCGCCATCGCATGATCGTGCCCCTTTCGGATGGCCCGATGGGCGCCGCCGGGCCGCACACGCGGCCCCGGGAGCGTCTCCGGAATACTCACAGAATCTAACCCTCTCCGGCCCGACCCGTTCCGGCCCGTACGGCGGCGGCGATCTCGGCCAGGGCGGCGGCGGCGAAGCGGACGTCGTCGGCCGTGGTGAAGGCGCCGAAGCTAAGCCGGCAGGTGCCGGCCGGGAAGGTGCCGATGGCCTTGTGCGCCAGCGGGGCGCAGTGCAGGCCGGGACGGGTCAGGATGCCGTAGCGGGTTTCGAGGACGCCGGCGAGCTCGTAGGGCTTCAGGCCGGCGATGCTTACGGAAAAGACGCCGCAGCGGGCGGCGAGGTGGGTGGGCCCGTACACCGTCAGCCCGTCGGCGCGGGCGGCGGCGAGGAACGCTCCGCACAGCTCCATGTCGTGCCGGCGGAGGTGGTCGATCCCCCGGCCCAGCAGCCAGCGGACGCCGGCGGCCAGGCCGGCGATGCCGATGGCGTTGTGCGAGCCGATCTCGAGCTTGTCGGGCATGGTCTGCGGCTGGCGGGGCTCCTCGGAGACCGTGCCCGTGCCGCCCTCCTTCATCGTGGCCAGTTGGTCCTCGAACCCGGGTCGTACGTACAGCACGCCCGTGCCCAGCGGGCCCAGCGCCCCCTTGTGGCCGGGGAAGGCAACCATGTCCGCGCCCCACGCCTGCACGTCGATGGGGACATGCCCGACGGACTGGGCGGCGTCGATCAGGCAGGGGACGTTCGCCTGGCGGGCGATGGCGGCGATCTCGGCGACCGGCTGGAGGCTGCCGGTGACGTTGGAGCAGTGCGCCACCGCCACCAGCCTGGTGTTGGGGCGGATGGCGTCGCGGAGGTCGTCCGGGCGGACCAGCGAGGTGATGGGGTCCGCGCGCACCCAGGTGGCGTCCAGGCCGGTCTGTTCGGCCAGCGCGGTCAGTGGGCGGAGGACGGAGTTGTGGTCCATGACCGTGGTGACGGCGTGGGCGTCGCGGGCGGTGTTCAGCAGGCCCCGGATGCCGATGGCCAGGGCCTCGGAGCAGTTGAGGGTGAAGACGATCCGGTCGGGCGATTCGGCGCCGATCAGCTCGGCCACGAGCCGCCGGCTCTCGGCGATCATCTCGCCGCACGCCTTCGCCTCGTCGTACGCCCCCCTGCCCGCCGACGCCCCGCACTCGGCCGCGAACCGCGCCATCGCCTCGGCCACGCCGGGCGGCTTGGGGAAGCTGGTGGCCGAGTTGTCCATGTAAATCCGTCGCATGATGGGAGCATGGTACGGGCGGGGTGCGGACAGTTCAACCTTGCACGGGGTTGGGTGATCATTCCGCGAGCCACGCAGCACTCGTTTAGCCGCGACCCGTAGGGGAGCGCGACCGTTCCCGCACACTGTGCCCTGGCATGCACCCGCACGTTCCGCACGGAACCTCCAGGCGTATGCGAAGGCACGGTGTCCGGCGGCGGAAGCGCTCCCCGTTGGGTCGCGGCTAAACACGTACGCAACGCTCTTGCTCGCACTATCCCTATCCGCCCGCCACGCGGACGAGCAGGCCAACTACCACCAGCGCGGACAGTTCAACCTTGCACGGGGTTGGGTCCCACGGCCTGCTTCCAGCCCGTGTCGGCAGGCGAAGGGATCACGACCCGAATCCTCCCCTTCCCACACAGGCCCCTGAACTGGGTGCCACGGGCTGCTTGCAGCCCGTGCTGCAGGCAGGGGGCAGGGGGCAGGGGGCAGTACCATGAGGAAGCACCCCGCCGCCTCCGGCCGCCGACAGGCGCCGGACAAGCTCCGCTTGTCCGGGGCACCCCCCCGTTTCCGAGGCAGGAGGAACTGGGGTCTCATGAGACAGAGATCATGCTTCGAATGGCGTCTTCCGGCACGCCCCGGAGCCCCTCGGTGCGCCGATCTTCCAGGATCAGGGCAATGGCCTCGGCGAGGCTGGCCCGGCACTCTTCCACGGTCCTGCCCTGTCCGTTGGCTCCGGGGATCTCGGGGCAGTACCCCACGTACCAGTCTCCGTCCTTTTCAATGATCGCTGTGAACTCGTTATGCATATCCGGCTCCACCACCGGCGCCTTCCCGCCCCGCCTTCATGCTATCGAAGAACGTCCGGAATGTCCACCTGGTGGTGGCGAGTTGGTGGTGGCGAGCCACGCAGCACTCGTTTAGCCGCGACCCGTAGGGGAGCGCGACCGTTCCCGCACACTGTGCCCTGGCATGCACCCGCACGTTCCGCACGGAACCTCCAGGCGCATGCGAAGGCACGGTGTCCGGCGGCGGAAGCGCTCCCCGTTGGGTCGCGGCTAAACACCTGCGGAACGCACTTGCCCGCCCTATCCGCCCGCCGCAAGGACGAGCCATCCCACCAGCCCCAGCAGCATCACGGCGATCAGCCCGAACCCGCCGATCAGGCCCAGGGTCCGGACGGCGGGAGACAACTGCATGATCACCCGCCACCGCAGCGGCAGGTAGATGGCCGCGAAGACCGCGGCAAACGGCGCGGCCCAGCCGATGCATCCCATCCCCACCGCCGCGGGCGCCGAGCCCGACGGGGCGCCGAGCCGGACCGCCAGCGCCCACACCATCAGTACCGCCAGCGCCACGAAGATCACGAACATCGCGATGCAGTTCTGTTTGGCGTTCTTGACCTTCCTGTCCTGGGGCGGAGAGGCCGGGATGGGACTGGTCATCGGCGGCGGGGCCGGTGAGCCGAACTGCTTCAGCTCCTCGACCTGCCAGGCCGGCAGCCACTGCGGCATCCCCTGGCGCCACACCGGGGTATCCGGGCCGACCTGCCCGCCGGCCAGCATTCCCGCCAACTGCCCCTGGGCAATCGGGCCCATCCGCTGCCCGTTGAAGGTGTAGTACCACGCCGTCTCCGAGGCCGCCTGTCCCGGCAGCAGGATGTTCCCGTCCGGAGCATTCGTCATCGCCTTTCTCCTTCATTCGATCCGTTGTCATGGAGCGCCTGCCCGGTACGCCGGTCATCGGATCAGGACGACCCCGGCCGTCGCCAATGCCAGCAGGGCCGTGAACATCAGCCCCAGCGCGCCGACCAGGCCCATCAGCCTGAAGGCGGCCGGGAGAGACCCGATCACGCGCCGCCGCAAAAGGATGTACGCGACGGCCGCGCCGGCCGGGGGCATCAGGACAACGGCTACCAGGGCCGCGATCCCATGCAGTCGCTCCGGCGGGGACTGGGTGACGCTGTAGTAGACCACCACGGCGGCGATCGCAAGGGCCAGCAGCATGCCGAGGAACATCGCCACGCAGGCCCTGCGGGCGTTTCGGACCTTGCGACCCTCCCCCCGGACCAGCGAGTCCAGCGGCGAGGTAACAGGCGGCGGGGCCGTCGACGGCCCCGGCCGGCCCGGCGCCGCCGGCGGCGGCGGCACGTTCTTGCCCGGTGTCTCCGTCATGGCATCTTCCCTGCCCTGTCGCCGCCGGGGCCCAAGTGACAGGGCGAGCAACTGGTTTGCCCGCGAAAACGTTTAGCCGCGACCCGGAGGGGAGCGCGTCGCTCCCGCACCCTGTGCCCTGGCATCCACCCCG
>DASRZG010000467.1:0-2029 GCA_035686585.1 Phycisphaerae bacterium | reverse complement strand
CATCGCTGGTTTCGACGTGGGCCACTTGCGCCTTCTTCGCAAACCACATGATGTGGCCGCAGCTTTCGCAGGCGTAGATCCTGGCCTGTTCGCAAAGCCAGTCGAGTCCAAGATAGGACGGCAGCCTGGAGTCCAGCAAGGCCTTGCCGGTCCTGAATTCCGTGCCCTGACAGTGCGGACACACAAGCTTCTTGCCGCCGATGCTGAATCCCATAGTCGCGCTTCCCTTGGGACGGAGTATCCACTGGTAGATACCTTACCGTCCGGCGGCGGGGCCGGCAACGTCCGCGGCTACGTCGTCGCCCGCTTGCTGGAGGCCGTCCGGGCGGCGTGGGCGCGGATGGCGTAGCACAGCCAATCCAGCTCTTCCCTTTTCAGCCCGATGCCGATCCAGGTCTCGGGTCCGTCGGAGACGATAAGCACGCCGGGCTTCTTGGTCTGGGACCGGGCGACGGAGACGTCCTGGATCACGTTCCAGAGCACGGCAAGGGGCGGGAGGCCCCGGGCGGCCGAGGGTTGGCATACCCCGCGACGGTCGAGGATGACGGTGGTGCGCTTGCGGGAGTTGATGATGCCCACCGGCAGCATGCTCGCCCCGATGGCCACGAGGATCAGCCCCAGCCAGCGCTCCGCGTCGGGGATTGCGCAGATGATTGCAGTCCCGGCGCCCCCAGACAGGATTCCCATGACCACGCCGGCGATCATGGGCTTCGAGCTCGGTGGCAGGAGGATTCGCGTCATATCCCCCTGAGTCTGGACGTCGATGGTCGGCGGCGGCGGCGACAGCGGCCGGGGCTCCGCCGCCGGGGCCGGCGCGGGTGTGGACTCCTCCTCGTCCGTGCTCTCCGCCCCAGACGCCCAGGGCGGCGGGGCGTGCTCCGCCAGGCGCTCACCGAGTGTCGCCGGGCCTCGAGTGGCGCGGGCCTTGTAGCCGCCCATGGACGCGGTCAACAGGGGCAGATCGAATGTCTCCGCCAGGATCTCGGCCAGCGCTGCCACGGCGTACGGGTCCTCGCTGCCGGTGAGCGTCACGTTTCTGAGACGGTCGCGGGCGTGGGCGAGCTCAAGAAAATGGAAGGCGATCGTCTTGCCTGCCACCATCCCGTGCCCCGTGGCGACCGCCGCCGCCACGCCCAGCACCGACAGGCCCGCCGAGCCGGCGTCCATCGCGCCCATCGTCTTCGTGAACCGGTGCAGGCCCCGGTACTCCGACAGCTCCGTACGCCGCGAGGACCGCCAGAAGCACCAGCCCTTCTTGACCTGGACGGCTGAGTGATCCAGGTGGACCTTGCGCCATCGCGTCAGCATGTACAGGCCGCCGAGTCCGCCCCCGAAGGTGGCTGCGATGCCGAGGGTCAGGAAGAACCCCAGCTCCCCGGCGGCCGGCTTGTGCCTGTCCCCGGAGACCATACCGACCGTGGCGACCAGGCCCACCAGCCCCGATGCCGCAATCAGCAGGAGCATGACACTGAGGCCGCGGCGGGGGAAGCGCATCTTCACCGTGACCGATCCGCCCTGACGATCGATCGTCACGTCTCCAAGAAGGTTGTGAATCGGCCCGGGTCCACTTCCGGCACGTTGATTGGGATTCATGCCTGCAAGACTCCTTTCGGTCAAGGATGCGCGCCCCGCTGCCGCTCCCGCCGACTGACCGCCGCCGACGGCGGCTGTGTCCTGGCGGACGAACGGGGAAACCCAAGACGCCCGGGAGGCCCCCGCCCTTCGGCCTGCTTCCCGGAAGACCGTCGCTCTATCCGGTCGGGCTGCGGACGCACGTGCGGCTGGGGGCCTGATGGGGGTCCAAGTGCAAAGGTATCTGCTCCTTCCGGCGCGGTCAAGAGCGGCGGAGGTGTTCCAGCAGCCATTCGTATTCCCGGGCGATGCCGTCGGCGGGGTCGGCGATGGCGAGGAAGCAGGTAGGGCGGGGGAACTCGCCCGCCGAGGCCCTTCGGGCCTCGATGAATGTGCAGGTGTGCAACGGGTGAGAACCGGCAAGCCCTTCAGGGGCGGCACACTCCCACGTGGCCCT
>DASRZG010000466.1:0-2206 GCA_035686585.1 Phycisphaerae bacterium | reverse complement strand
TGGCCCGCGGCGGCCGGACCGTCGGCCGCTGGCAGGCCAACCGCCTGGCCCAGTGCGAGATGACCCCCGACGGGCTGCTGGTGATGATGATCGACGGCGAGCTGACCGTCCGCGAACTGTCGCAGATCGACAAGCCCCTCTGGAAGAAACAGTACGACGGCACGCAGTACCCGGCGATCCTGGGCGTCTCGACCGACATGGTGGCCGTCTCGCCGGCGCAGAACTCCCCCCGCGTCGAGGTGCTGACGATCCCCGGCGACGGGCGGAAGCTGGCCTCGCTGGACCTGGCGCCGTCGGCGGGGGCGCCCAACACGCCCTTCGACGCGCGTTTCGACGGGCAGGACCTGCTGGTCCTGTGCGCCCCCGGCATGGCGGGCCAGCGCAAGATGGTCTTCGGACGACTCAGCAGCTCGCGCGGGCTGGGCATCCAGAAATTCAGCGTCGCACACGAAAAGCGGCTGTGGGCCTGCGACTTCGACGGCTCGGCCATGTACTACCCCAACGTCCTGCCCACGGTCGTGGGCAAGAACCACGTGGTGGTCACCGCCCGGCACTTCCAGATCGGCCTGGCCTACTACGCCTACGTGGTCGACCTGCGGACCGGCAAGGTCGCCCAGAAGATCGACCTGCGGGGCGGCGTCGCGGCCGCCAAGGACGAGAACCGAAGACGCCAACTGATCGGCCAGCCCGTCATGACCAACGGCCGACTGTGCGTGGAGACCTCCGAAGGAGTGACCGTCTATGGCGAGAAATAGAGCTTCGAAGAATGCTCAATGCCCAATGCCCAATGCCCAACGGAAGACGCCCGTCACGGCGCCTCCCGTCTGTCATTGGGCATGGAGCATTTGGCATTGGGCATTGCTCATGGTCGCACTCGTCGTCGCGGGCCCCGTCTCCGCCGCCCGGGCCGAGCCGCCCAGCCCCGTGCTGCCGGCCATGGTCACGGCCCAGACGGTCAAGAGCATCGACCGCGGCCTGAACTACCTGGCCAAGACGCAGCGCCCCGCCGGCAGTTGGCTCAACAGCGGCGGCTACGGCAGCTACCCGGCCGTGATGACCGCCCTGTCGGGCATGGCGATGATGGCCGGCGGCTCGACGCCGGAAACGGGCCCGTACTCCCGCTACGTCACCCGCGCGATGACGTACCTGCTGCGGATCGCCAAGAGCGAGAAGGACGGCATGATCTGCGGGCCCGGCAGCGAGAGCCGCAGCATGTACGGGCACGGGTTCTCCATGCTCTTCCTCGCCCAGTGCGCCGGCACGGAGATCAACAAGGAGTACGAGAAGGACATCCGCGAGGTCCTGGCCAAGGCCATCGGCGTGACGGTGACGGCCCAGTCGGACCTGGGCAAGGAGGCCCACCACGCCGGCGGGTGGATCTACACGCCCAACAGCAACGGCGACGAGGGCTCGGTGACGGTCACGCAGCTCCAGGCGCTGCGGGCGTGCCGCAACGCCGGCATCAAGGTGCCCACCAGCACCATCGACCGCGCGGTGGCCTACCTCAAGTACTGCCAGATGTCCGACGGCGGGATCTGCTACTCGGCCCGCAGCCGGGGCGCGTCTCGCCCGGCCATCTCCGCGGCCGCTATCGCCTGCTTCTACGCCGCCGGCGTCTACGACCGCAAGACCGGCGGCAAGGGCGGCGAGGCCGAAATGGTCGAGAAACTCGTCAAGTACGTCCGCTCCAACGTCGGCGTGGCCGCCAACAACGCCTGGGGCGGGCACTACTTCTACACCCACTTCTACCTCGCCCAGGCCTGGTACCAGCGCGGCGGGGAGGACTGGAAGACCTACTACCCGCAGATCCGCGACCGGCTGATCCAGTCGCAGGGCCCCGACGGGAGCTGGAACGGCGACAACGTCGGCACGACCTACGGCACGGCCATCGGCACCATCATCCTGCAACTGCCGTATAACTATCTTCCGATCTGCCAGAAATAGCGGGACACAGCCCCCGAAGTCGACCACAGAGAACGCAGAGACTGCGAATGCCCAATGCTCAATGCCCCATGCCCAATGGAAGCCGCTGCCGCCGGCAGGAACTGTCCGTCATTGGACATTGGGCATTGAGCATTGGGCATTGCCCGCCAGGGCTTCTGTGTCCACTACCTTACAGGCCCAACAGGAGAAAGACGTGACCGAGTTGAACGCGCCCATGAGCAACGAGGGGGACCTCCAGCCCGAGGACATCCAGGCGGCGGAA
>DASRZG010000465.1:0-6544 GCA_035686585.1 Phycisphaerae bacterium | reverse complement strand
TTGAGTCCGGAACCCCCCGTACCGACGGCATCTCCGCTTCGCTTCGACTTCCGCCGGGGGGCGACTTGCCGTTCGCTTGGGAGGCACGCGGTTCTCCCCCTGGCACCCGGGTCGCGCCCGGATGGAAACTCCACGCATGGTTACCCGCGGACGACGCGTGGTACCATGTCGAAGACCCCCTTGGGGGCACCCATCTCCTGACTCCCTCCGCTCTCTGCGTTCTCCGCGCCTCGTTCGCACGGCGAAGCCGACAGGCGAAGACGGCTGCGGCCCATTCACCCCCAGACGGCCTCCTCGTCGGTGATCGGGAGGTCGACGACGGCGCTGCCGGCGGCGGCGGACTTGTACATGGCCAGGGCGATTTCCAGGGTCTTGCGGGCGCTGGAGGCGGGGATGACGGGGTGGCCGCCGGTGCGGACGCAGCGGGCGATGTCCTCGATGACGGCTTGGTGATCGGCGAAGTCGAAATCGGCGGGCCCGGACGCTGCCGTCCCCACGGATTCCCTGCCCAACTGCCGGATCTGCTCGTCCTCGGGCCGCTCGTCCCGGAAGCGCCAGTCGGCCATGCGCTCGCCGACCATCACGGCCGTGCCGTCGGACCCGTGCAGCTCGATGCGGACGTCGCTGCCGGGCCACATCGCCGTGGACGCCACCACCACGCCGCGGGCCCCGCCGGCGAACTCGATGAAGGCGTTGAGCGTGTCCTCCAGCTCGACCTGCGGGTGGGCGAGGTTCTCCATCCGCGCCCACGCGCGGGCGGCCGGACCCGCCAGGTGCTGCAGCAGGTCGATGTAGTGGAAGGCGTGCTGGACCGTCACGCCCGCCCCGCTCCGCCGGCTGGACCGCCAGGCGTCGGAGAGGTAGTACTCGGTCGTGCGGTGCCACTTCATGACCGCGTCGGCCTGGAGCAGCCGGCCGAAGCGGCCCTCCTCCAGGGCCCGGCGCATGGCCCGGATGGGCTTGCGGATGCGGCACTGAAGGACGATGCCCAGCGGGACGCCGGCGGCCTCGGCGGCGGCGATCATGGCGTCGGTCTCGGTGAGGCTCATGGCCGGGGGCTTTTCGCACAGCACGCCCCTGCCTGCCTTGGCGCAGGCGATGGCGGCCTCGGCGTGGAGGTGGTTGGGCGTCAGGACGCACACCACGTTGATCCTATCGTCGGCCAGGAGCTCCTCGAGCGAGGAGCGGGCCTGGCAGCCGAATTCGCCGGCGATCTTCCCCGCCCGCGCGGCGTCCAGGTCGGCGACGGCGATCAGCTCGCACCCGTCCGCCGCCCGGATGCTCCTGGCATGAAACGGCGCGATCAGCCCCGCGCCCAGCAGGCCGAAGCCGACGGTGTCGTTGTCGGTCATGTTGCTGCCTCCTTGCTTCACGGCCTTGAGTGGGTGCCACAGGCTGCTTGCAGCCTGTCTGTCCGCCGAACCCGAAAGCACGGGCTGCAAGCAGCCCGTGGCACCCATTTCGGCCACATGGCCCGGACTCGGGTGCCACAGGCTGCTTGCAGCCTGTGCGGAATGGGGAGGGGTGCACGCCGAGCGTCCGCCCCCGCCGACACGGGCTGCAAGCAGCCCGTGGCACCCGGGCGAAGGCCCGGAGGGCCGATCGTTCTTAGCCCAGGGTGCAGGTCGCGATAGCGACCAAGCCCTGGGTGAGGGTCGCCCGATCATCGCGAGTCCCGTAGGGACGACCGTGATCACGATCGCCCCCTCCGGGGCTCCCAGCAGGCGGGGCCGGTTTCCCAGGGCTCCCTGCGCTCCGCTCCGGTCGCCCTGGGCTACGAACGAAGGCCGCTCCGCGGCTGGGAAGACTGGATCGTCTTGGATTCCCAGGCAATGACCAAGGCCCCAGCCGGTGGCAAACATGCTTCCCTTCCCTTCCTCTTATCCACTTCCTTTGTCTTCGTGAAATTCGCTGTAATCCGTGTAATTCGTGTCCTCCTGCGCCGCCCGGTGTGGGGACCCGGAATCCCGGCCCCACCGCTACGGAATCAAAACAGCCTTCAGCGCCCTCTGGTGGTCGATGTCGTCGAATATCCTCTCCCACTCGGCCAGCGGGGCGCGGTGGGTGATGACCCGGCCGGCGGGCAGTTGGCCCGAGGCCACCAGGTGGATCGCCTTGTCCCAGCTCGTGTAGCTGGTGGACAGGCAGAAGAACACGTCGCACACCTTGAACGAGGCCGCCCGGTACGGGAACGGGACGGTCTCTGCCCCGGAGATGCCGATTGCGCAGATCCGGCCCTTCTTGCGGACGAGGGCGACGGTCGAGGCGATCCCGCCAGCCGAGCCGGAGCACTCGACCACCAGGTCCGCACCCCGCCCGCCGGTCAGGTCGGCGACGAGGCGGGCGGGATCGTCCCTCTGCACGTTCACCGCATGCAAAAAACCCATCTCGCGGGCGGCGGGCAGGCGAAGGGCCTCGTCGGCGTCGGTGCCGATGATCATCACCTCGCGCGCCCCGCCGGCCCGAGCGGCCATGGCCGCCAGCAGGCCGATGGGACCGGGGCCGATCACGGCCACGAAGTCCCCCGCCTCGACACCCGCGCGTTCCAGGACGTCGTGGACGGCGTTGGCGGTCGGCTCGATCACGGCGCCGACGTCGTCGCCGACCGAACGGGGGAGCTTGTGCAGCAGGTGTTCGGGCATGACGAGGTATTCGGCCATGGCCCCGTCGATGCCCCAGCCCGGGCTCCGCTTGGCCGAACAGATCTGCACGTTGCCCGTCCGGCACAGCGGGCAGTGCCCGCAGGCCCTGGTGTGGGGCTCGCCGACGACGCGGTCGCCGGCCGCCACCAGCGTCACGCCCTCGCCGCACCGCTCGACCCTGCCGCTGAACTCGTGCCCCAGGATCACCGGCGGCCAGTAGGGGAAGGCGTCGTCGCGGACGTGCAGGTCCGTGCCGCAGACGCCGGCGGCCAGGATTTTTAGCAGGACTTCCCGGGGCCCGGGCTCGGGGACAGGGACGTCCCGCAGCTCCAGGTGCCCGGCGCCCTTGGCCGTCTTGACCAGCGCTTTCATGGCTGCCCTCCACAGAATCCGATGGCCGCGGCCGTCAGAACCTCGGCCGCCCGGGCCAGGTCGGCGACGGGCATGTGCTCGGCGTTGGAGTGGGCGACGGACAGGCTCCCGCCGCCGAACACCAGCGTCGGGACCGACAGGATGTTGTTGTAGAAGCACGCGTCGCAGGAGGCGGTCATCGCGTCGACGGGGGCGTCCACGCCGAAGGCCCTGGCGGCGTTCAGCACGGCGGCCGGCAGCGGGCCGGCGGGGTCGGTCTCGGAGGCGTCGTGGCGGTACATGAAGTGGATGGCGAAGTTGTCGGCGATCTCGGGCCCGCCCTCGGCCGCGATGGCGGCGGTCATCTCGGCCATCACCTGTTCGGCGGTCTTGTTCGGCAGCAGGCCCAGGACGCCTTCGAGCCCGGCCTCACCCGGCGCGGTCGCCGGCCAGTTGCCGGCGTGCAGCTTGCCGACCGTCAGCGGCATGGGGTTGTCGTACCGGTCGAACAGCGGGTGCCCGCGCGAATCGGCCAGGAGGCGGTCGTGGTAGCCGCGGAGGATCTCGACGACGCGGATGGCCATGTCCAGCGCGGATCGGTTCAGGCCGCTGCGGCCCGGGTGGCCGGGCCTGCCGGTCAGCGTCACGCGGAACCACACGGCCCCGCGGATGGAGGTGAGGACCTTGAAGTCGCAGGGTTCCAGGACGATGCACCCGTCCGCCCGCTCGCCGGCGCGGACCATGGCCAGTGTGCCGTTGCCGCCGACCTCCTCCTCCGCCACCAGGTGGGCGATAAGGTTGCCCGGCAGCGTCATGCCCAGCTCGGCCACCGCGGCCATCGCCAGGTAGACGGTGGCCACCTGCCCCTTGGCGTCGCAGGACCCCCGGCCCCAGATGCTGCCGTCGCGCTCGTGCGGGACGTACGGGTCAGGCTGGCCCTGGCTGGGCGGGACGGTGTCGAGGTGGGTGTTCAGCAGCAGCGTCCGGCCCCCGCCGGCCCCGGGGACGGCCACGCGCAGGTTGCTCCGGCGCGTGTAGTCGATGCCGGGGATCGGGTCGGAGTAATCCGGATCGTCGCGGAGGGTGTTGGTCATCTCGACGCGCTGCACCTCGGCCACTCGCGCGAACGCGCCAGCGACCACGTCCGTAACCGCCGATTCCTCCCCCGGCAGCGACGGCGTGCGGACCAGGTCGCACAGGAACTCTCTGGCGTCATCCAGGTGGGCGGCGACGGCCCGCCTTATCTGTTCCGGCTCGATGTCCATCGTCATTCTTCTTTCAGGGTCTCTCCGCCCCGGGGGCGCGGGGGAACACGAATTTCACGGATTACGGCGAATTGCACGAACGACGGAAGAGGTGTCCACCCTGGGTGCCACAGGCTGCTTGCAGCCTGTGCGGGACGGGCGGGATGCATGCCGAACGTGCCCACACCTGCCCACACGGGCTGCAAGCAGCCCGTGGCACCCAGGCGAAGGCCCGGAGGGCCAATCGTTCTTAGCCCAGGGTGCAGGTCGCGGCAGCGACCAAGCCCTGGGTGAGGATCGCCCGATCATCCCGAGTCCCGTAGGGACGACCGTGATCACGATCGCCCCCTCCGGGGCTCCCAGCAGGCGGGGCCGGTTTCCCAGGGGTCCCTGCGCTCCGCTCCGGTCGCCCTGGGCTACGAACGAACGCCGCTCCGCGGCTGGGAAGACTGGATCATCCCGGATTCCCAGGCAATGACCAAGGCTAGAGTCTATGGCAGACAGACGGGCCTTCTCCTGAACCACTTCCTTTGTCTTCGTGTAATTCGCTGTAATCCGTGTAATTCGTGTTCTCCGAGCCGCCGTGTGTCGGCACCCAGGCCTTCAGGCCCTCGCGTCTTCCAGCTCCCGCAGGGACCGTTCCATGATGTCCAGGCTTTCGTGGGCCTCGGCCTCGTTGATCGTCAGCGGCGGGGCGACGCGGATGACGTTGCCGAAGATCCCCACCGACCCGATCAGCAGGCCGTTGTTGGCGCAGCGGTCGATCAGCGCCCGCGTCAGATCGGGCGCGGGCTCTTTCGTCTTCTTGTCCCGGACCAGCTCCAGGCCCATCACCAGCCCCCGGCCCCGCACGTCGCCGAGGTGCCGGCAGCCGTCCTGGATCTCCACCAGCCGCCCCTTCATGACCTCGCCCATCTTCCGGGCGTTTTCGACGAGGTTCTCGGCGTCCATGACCTCGAGGATGGCGGTCACCGCGGCGCTGGAGACGGGGTTTCCGCCGACGGTCGAGCTCATCTCGCCCGCACCCAGGGCGGCAAAGACCTCCGAGCGGGCGGCGACGGCGGCGGTGGGGATGCCGTTGCCGATGCCCTTGCCGATCGCGACGATGTCGGGAGTCAGGTCCTCCCATTCCATCGCCCACATCGTGCCCGTCCGGCCGTAGGAGCTTTGGACCTCGTCCAGGGCGAACAGCACGTCATGCTCGCGGCACCACTGCTGCAGGGCGGTCAGGTATCCGGGAGGCGGGAAGATGAACCCGGCCGCACCGAGGTAGGGCTCGATCAGCACGCCGGCGAGCGAGCCGGTGGAGTTGGCCCGGACGGTGTGGTCGAGCTGGTCCATGCAGTAGTCGATCAGTCCGGCGTCCCCTCCGCCGACGGGGCTGCGGTAGGGGTAGGGGAACGGGGCGCGGATCACGCCGGGCATGGTCGGACCGTAGCCGTGCTTGGGACCGGGGAGCCCGCCCGCGCTGGCGGCGGCGTACGTCCGCCCGTGGAAGCCGCCGTGGAAGCCGACGATCTCGAACCGCCCGGTCTTGCGCTTCATCAGCCGGCAGGCCGCCTCGGTCGCCTCGCTGCCGGTGGTCAGGAAAAAGCACTGATCGAGGTGATCGGGCAGGTGGGCGACGAGGGCCTCCGCCGCCAGGACCCTGGCCTCCGTGGGGCACTCGTAGTTGTTGATCAGCCTGCCCACGGCCTCGCGGACGGCGGCGACGAGGGCGGGGTGGCAGTGCCCGATGTTGGTCACCAGCACGCCGCTGGTCCAGTCGAGGTAGCGGTTGCCGTCGACGTCGGTGACGAGGCAGCCGGCGGCGCTGTCCCAGACGACCGGCGCCTGGTAGCCGGTGGTGTTGGCCTCGACCTTCCGCCACCGCCGGATCAGCTCCGCCGATCTCGGCCCCGGCAGCGGCCCGGAGACGTGGGTGAGTTTTGGCTCAGTCATGGTGCTCTGATCTTCCTGGGCACGTTCGCGACGGCGGCGTGGAGAACACGAATTCCACGAATTACAGCGAATTACACGAAGAACAGAGATGTTTCAAAACAACATTAGTCAATTCGTGCCATTCGTCTCAATCCGTGTAATTCGTGTTCTCCGGCGTCCCGCGCGTCAAAGCGCCGGATTCACCGGGATCCTCGGCCCGGTGCCGGCCACGAACATGTCGATGTCCTGCACGATCTTCTCGCGGATGGTCCGCTCGGCATCCTTGCTGTACCAGCTCAGGTGCGGGGTGAGGATGACGTTCGGGGCGTCGAACAGCGGGAAATCGGCCTTGGGCGGCTCGGCCTCGTACACGTCGACGGCGGCGCC
>DASRZG010000464.1:0-8181 GCA_035686585.1 Phycisphaerae bacterium | reverse complement strand
GGGCGAGGGCCTTGGTGGGGAAGACGTACATCGCGCGGGCGGAAGGGTCGGCCAGCAGGTCGGCGGCGACGGACAGGTTGTAGCACAGCGTCTTGCCGGAGGCGGTGCCGGTGACGATCACGATGTCGCGCCCCTCGTCGGCGGCGTCGAAGGCGGACGCCTGGTGGCTGTAGAGCTGGTGGATGTTCTGCCGCCGCAGGGCCCGCCGCAGCGGCTCCGGCACGGGCCGGTTCGGCTGGGAGTATACGGGTTGGCGCGGGGGGATCTCGCGGACGTGGACGACCTGCTGCTGGTAGTCACGCCCGGCGGTGATCTCGCGGATGAAGGCCCTGGCGTCCATCGGCTGCATCTTCGTCGAAGGCCCCGCCGGCCGCAAGCGGGGTCGCGGCGTCTGCCGGACGGCGTCAGACGAACGCGACGGCGGCGTATCCGACGCGGTCCTGGGCCCGCTGGCCGTAGAGGTCCATCATCACCTCGTCGCTGCCGCAGTACTCCAGGCACGCGCCCCGTGTGGCGCCCATCGCCGCGCAGGCCGCCATGGTCGCGGCGATGGCGCCGGCCCCGCAGGCGTTGAGGCGTGCGGAGGCCTCCCCGATCACCGCGTCGGGGCGCATGGACTTGATCAGCTCCAGGATTCGCCGGTCGTTGTCGCGCGCCCACTGCATGCCCGGGCTGCCGACGCCGGCGGGCGTCAGCCCGTAGGACGGGCCGTAGTGCGTCAGGTCCGTGCTGCCGACGACCCCGGCGTCGGGGAAGCTCTCCTTGAGGGTCTTGCCGATCGCCCGGCCCGTGTCCACGGCGGCGTCGTCGGGGGCGATCAGGATGGGCACGATCCGCGCCACGGGGCACAGGATCCGCACCAGGGGCAGCTGCACCTCGATGCTGTGCTCGCGGGCGTGGGCGTTGGGGTCGCGGCGGAGGGCCGGCACGGACTCGGCCAGGGCGGCGGACAACTCCTCGTCGATCGGCACCTGTCCCAGCGGCGTCTCCCACGCGCCTTGGTCGTACAGGGCGCCGCCGCCGGCGGTGCCCCAGTGGTCGGCGCCCAGCAGGACCAGCCGGTTCAGCCGGTCGGCGTCCGCCAGGGCCTTGAGAAGGACGGCGGCGGTCCGGCCCGAGAAGGCCCAGCCCGCATGGGGCACCAGGCCGCCGTGGAGTGTGCGGGGGATGTCGGCGGGCACCTGGGCGGCCTGAATGAGTGCCTCGGCCTCCGCCCGGCATCGGGGGGCGTCGTCGGGGTAGAAGCTGCCTGCGCGGTAAGGCCGGCGGATCATGTTGCCGCCTCCTTTCGGGCTCGCGGTTTCCACGGCATTCTAGCGGTCCGGCAGGCGTATGCAACCGGCTTTTGCCGCGGACAGGCCTGTGCGCGCGCAAAGAGACTGCGTTTCAGACCTTGGTCTGGAAACGCAGTCCCTTTTGGTTCAGCGATTGTCAGTCAGCGGTTGAGCGGCCGCTTACCGACTACCGACGCTTGCGGATCAGGGCGCCCAGGCCGCCGACCGCCAGCAGACCGAGGGTCGCCGGCTCGGGGATGACCAGGGTCACCCCACTGAGCTGCAGATTCTTCACTTCGCCTCCGGCTCCGACCAACTGGTAAGCCAAGTCGCCGGTGTAGACGACCTGCTCTCCGTCGGGAATCACGATCTGGGCCACCAGCAGATGGTTGGTATTGGTGTTGGGCCAAGCGATGGCAAACTTGCCATCCACAGCCGGGTTACCCGGGTCAGTCGGGGTCGGGGGGTTATCGCCGGCCAGCCACAGGCCGATTCCCTCGGCGGGGGCATGGGCGAGGTCCGTGTAGGAGATATCCTCGATCGCGTACCCGGCGTAAACCGCGTCCTCCGGGTTCGGCCCGTTCTCGTTCTTTTTGGAGAACAAGTGCGAGTCGGCGGCCCCGGCTCCCGCAGGGAGGTAGTAGTCAATGATCGAGCCGTAGGTCAGGTCCGGGGTCCCGGTCAAGAAGTTCGGCGGCGGGAAGGTGCCGACCAGGGCGCACTGATGCATGGGGCCATCGAACCTGCCGTCAAGGCCCTTGGACGCGTAGCCAGCCTCGGCGTCCACGTAGATCAGATACCGTGTCAGGCCGGTGTAACCCGTCGGCGTCCCGTCGTTCACCGCCACGAGCGTGACCGGGTCGGCAGCCGCAACCGATGCGACCGCAAGAACACACAGCAGAGCCAAGCTTGTTCTCATCTCCAGAACCTCCTTCTCTTAAACAGTCCTGTTGAATGTGGTAGGAATCTTCCGTGTTCAGCGTCCTTTTTATACCCCTAAATAGCGATCCTGTCAAGGCCGTTTTCCACCAATCGCCCAAAATGGATTCCTTCCCGCCGAAAGCCCGACCACATGACCGATGTCCCCATATGTAACATCCTTTCCATACGAAAGATATGCGAGTCATTCCCGGGGCATCCGTCCGGGCGAAAACGGCTTCGTTCGGGTCGATTTTCAGAGGAGCTTAGGGCCGCGCAGCAGGCCGATCCCTGCTGAACCGGCGCCTTTTGGACACAATCCGCTGCCGCGGCGCTGCCCATCTCATCCTCTCAGTTTCACCGTCAACGCTGCCACGCTAGCGCCCAGTTTGCGGCATTCCTTCCGGGATCGCTCGTCCACGTCGCCGATCGCCACGGGGCCGTAGTGGTCCCCGCTGGCCGATCCCTGCACCACCATGCCGTGGATCAGCAGGGCCTTGAGCATGTCCATCACCGTGGTCTCGTTGCCCCCGCCGATGTTGGCCGACGAGGAGAACGCCCCGCCCACGCGTCCCGCCAGCTTGCCGTGCAGCGCCACCGACTCGTCCAGCAGCTTCTTGACCTCCGCCGCCATCGAGCCGTAGTAGGTCGGGGAGCCCAGGATAATCCCGTCGTAGTTGGCCAGGGAGGTCGCATCGACCTGCTCGACGGGCGCGCATTCCACCTCGACCCCACCGCTACCGGCCGCGGCGGCGGCGACCTCTTCGGCCATGTGCTTGGTGTGGTCCGTCCGCGAGTAGTACGTCACCAGGATCTTCACCATGATCGCCTCTCCGTCCTTTCCGGCCGCCGCGGGCCGCGCGCCTCCGACCTGTCAGTCCGTCCCGTTGCCGTCGCCATCGTCCTTGCCGCCGCCGTCGCCCAGGCCGCGGATCGAGCGGAGCTGCTCGATCTGCGCCAGCGGCCTGTCCATCCCACGCGTCCGCGCGCCGACGAGGTGGTCGTACTCGGCCTTGGCGTCGTCGAGCCTCTTTCCCATCCGGTCCATCGATTCCTTGAACCGCCGCCACTGCGCCTCGATCGTCCCCAGCAGGCCGATCACCTCGTCGGCGGTGCGGAGGATGTTGGTGTTCTGGGCCGCCTGGCGGATCACCACCAGCATCGCGTACAGCGTCAGCGGCGAGGCCAGAACCACCTTCATCGACATCGCCTCGTCCATCAGCCCCGGCTCCAGTTGCAGGGCGGTGGCGTAGACCTGCTCGTTGGGCACGAACACGATCACGTAGTCGGCCGTCCCGCCGCCCGGGTCGATGTACCCCCGCCGCGCCACCGCCTTCACGTGCCCGCGGAAGGCGGCGATGAACGCCTTGCCCGCCGCCTTGCGCTGGTCGTCGCCGTCGGCGTCGAGGTAGTCGAGCGACTTTTCCAGCGGGAACTTCACGTCCATGTTCACCCGCAGGTCGTTGGGCAGGATGAACGTGAAGTCGGGCGTGCCGCTTTCGGCCGAGGCCGACGACTGCTTGAGATAGTTGATCCCCTCCTGCAGGCCCGCCATCCGCAGCACGTCCTCGGTCATCCGCTCGCCCCACGCCCCGACGCGCTTGGACCCCGCCAGCGCCTGCCGCAGCGACTCGGTCGTGCTGGCCAGCGCCCCGAGGCGCTCCGACAGTTCGCCGTAGTGCTTCTGCCGCTCCGACTCGATCTGCTGGACCACCGTCCGCACCCGCTCCAGCCGCTCGTTCATCGCCGTCAGCGACTGGTCGATCAGGGCCTTCTTGGCCTCCAGCGCCCCGCCGGCCATCTCGGCCAGTTGGCGCGAATTGGCCGCCATCGCCTCGGCCGCCGTGGCGGCGAACGTCTCCTTCATCCGCTCCGCCAGCCGCCGCGACGACCGCGCATGCACCGCCCAGGCCGCACCGATCGCCACGGCCCCGAAGGCGAACCCGATCACGAACCAGAACGTCGGCACGATCCCACCTCGTTCCTGTGCGCCGGGGGGATTGTACCTCTTACCGCATCGGGATGCCAGTTCGGGTGCGTTGACAGTTCGGGTGCGGGGGCGAGCACAAGGTTCGGAACGTCAGCCCCCGGCCACAAGGGCCGGGGGCGAAATATGGGTGTCGACCGTTCCGAGGCATTGTGCCCCTATTTCGCCCCCGGCCCTTGTGGCCGGGGGTTACGCCCTCCGAACCATGTGCTCCAAACGAAGATCCTCCGCAACCCCCGCCCCCCCACATCCCCATTGACATTGCTTCCACCATGGGTTAGCGTCAGGATGGAAGGGAAGGGGAATTGCCATGGGAAAAGGCCTCTTGCCGTCGAAGTGCCTGCTCGTGCTGATCGCCACGGCGCTGGGGATGGCGGCGGGGGCCGGGGAGGCGCCCCGTCCCGCCTCCCAGCCGGCGACCAACCCGACGACCCGTTTCAGCATCGCGACCTACAACATCAACTACGGCAACGCCCGCCTCGAGACCGTTGCCGCGACCCTCCGCAAATCCGCTGCGGACGTCGTCTGCCTCCAGGAGACCAACCCGCAGTCCGAGCGCTATCTCCGCCGCCAGTTGCGGGGGCTCTACCCGCACATGTCATTCCGCCACGACGGCGGGGCGGGCGGATTCGCCTTCCTTTCCAAGGCCCCCTTGACCGGCATCGGCTACGTCCCGCGGAAGCACGGGTGGTTCGGCATGCACACCGCCGAGGTCACCCTGGGCGGGCAGAAGGTGTTCCTGGCCAACCTGCACCTGGTTCCGGTCAACCCGCGGCAGGGCGAGTCGCTGGTCGGAACGTTCTTCCGCAGCGAGTCCATCCGTGCGAACGAGATCACGTGGTTCTCCCGGCAGCTCCCCGCCAAGGGCCCCGTGATCCTCGTCGGCGACCTGAACAGCCGCTCGGACCTGTACGCCCCGCAGTACCTCCGGTCCCTCGGCTACACGGACAGCTTCGCCGCCGTGACCGAGACCCCGGACCGGCACACCACCTGGCGATGGCGGTACAAGGGCATCGACTGGCAGTTCCGGATCGACTATATCTTCCACTCGCCCCAGCTCCGAACCCTCGCCAGCCGGGTCGTCCCGTCCGACGGGTCAGACCACAACCTGGTGTGCAGCACCCTGGCATGGGCGCCGCCGAAGCAGCCCGAGGAGAGCGCCGCCCGGACGCCGGGCGGCAAGACCGCATCCTCCGACGCCAAGGGATCGCCATGAAACTCGCCATGATCGGCTCGTACGGGCACGCCAACGTCGTGCTGAACGGGTGGAAGGAGACCGACGACCTCGAGCTGGTCGCCGCCGCCAGGTGGGGGCCTGACGACCCGATGGGCTACGTCGGCTCGCTCGCCCCGCCGGAGGTGCCCGTCTTCGACGACTACCACGACATGCTCGACGAGGCCGCCCCCGACGTCGTCGGCGTATTCATGCCCTTCTCCCGCATGGCCGAGGCGTCGATCGCCGCCGTCGAGCGCGGCTGCCACGTCTTCTCCGAGAAGCCCCTGGCCACCACCCTCGACGACCTGTCGCGCCTGAAGCGGGCGGCCGCCGGCGCCGGCGTGGAGGTGGCCGCCTGCCTGGCGCTGCGTGGGGCGCCCGCCTTCCGGACGATCCGCCAGGCCGTCCAGGCCGGGCGGATCGGCGAGGTGGTCGACGCCACCGCCCAGAAGTCCTACCCCTTCCACCAGCGCGACGAGTTCTACGCCGGCCGCGAAACCTACGGCGGGACGATTCCCTGGGTGGCCATCCACGCCATCGACTTCCTCCGCTGCTGCACGGGGCTGGACTACGTCCGCGTGGCCGCGGTCGCGTCCAACAGGGCCCACCCCTCGCGCCCCGGGATGGAGGACCAGGGCGCGCTGCTGGCGGAGTTGTCCAACGGCGGGGCGGCGGCGATCCACTTCGACTACCTCCGGCCCTGGGGCGCGCACCAGCGCCCGTGGGGCGACGACCGCCTCCGCATTGCCGGGGCCGCCGGGGTCATCGAGACGAAGGACTGCGGGGCGGCCGTCGAGCTGATCACGCCCGACGCCACCGAGATGCTCGCGCTGGCCCCCGCCCGGAACCTGTTCGCCGACTTCATCGCCGGCCTCCGCGGCGGAGGGGAGGGCCTGATCTCCACCGCCGACTCCTTCCGCGCCACCGAGGTCGCCCTGAAGGCCCGCGACGCCCAGGACATCGGGGTCTTCATTGACGTCTGAGGGGGGATGAAGGATGGAACGGATGAACCTGGCGAGAATGTGCGTGGCGGGCCTTTGGGCCGTGGCGGCCCTCTTGGCGGCCGCTGGGCCGGGGGCTGGGCAGCCGGCGGGGCAGGCGGATGGGGCGGGACCGGCGACGGCGCCGAGGGAGGCCGCCAGGCGGGAGGCGGCGCGGAGGCAGCGGGCCCAGGCGGCGGAGAGGCCCCGGGAGGCGCCCAGGCCGGGGCGGGTGACCTATGCGGGCCGGTCGGCCGACGCCCCCTGGCGGGCCGCGGCGGCCGAGCGGATCGAGAAGCACCGCAAGGCGGACCTCCTCGTCAAGGTCGTCGGCGCCGACGGGGCGGCCGTGGCGGACGCGAAGGTCCACCTCGCCCAGCAGCGCCACGCCTTCGGGTTCGGCAACATCCTCGGCCCGGAAGTCTTTATGCGACAGGGACCTGACGGGGCTACCTACCGCCGTATCTTCCTCGATCACTTCAACAAGGTCACCTTCGAGCAGGGCTTCCGGTGGCAGAACTGGTTCCAGACGGCCCGCCGCGGCAGGCTAGACGGGCAGAAGAAGGTCCTCGACGAGATGATCCGCTTCTGCCAGGACCGCCGGATCCCCATCCGGGGCCACTACCTCGCCTGGGCGCCGCTGACCCCCGAGCAGTACAAGCCCACCAATTACATGCAGCAGCCCGACAAGCTGTGGCCGGAGCTGTCGGCGCACATCGACGAGATGCTCGCCTTCGACAGCGGGCGCCTGGCCGAGTGGGACGCGGTCAACCACATTGTCGGCTGGTACGACACGATGGCGACCGCGGCCGGGTCCGACGAGATCTACGCGAAGATCATCCTCCACGCCCGCTCGAAGACCAACACGCCCCTGTGGGTCAACGAGGGGGGCATCCTGCCCGGCGGGACCCGTGCGGAGCCCTACGAGAAGATGATCCAAGGCCTGTTCGACCGCAAGGCCGCCCCGGACGGGATCGGGTTCATGGCCCACTTCAAGGACTCGAACCTCCGTCCTATCAATGAGTTGTGGGCCGAGTACGAGCGGTTCGCCCGGTTCCGCCTGCCGCTGCAGCTCACCGAGTTCGACGTGGACACCCGCGACGAGCAGCTCCAGGCCGACTACCTCCGCGACGTGATGACGATCACCTTCAGCCATCCGTCGTTCCACGCGATCATGATGTGGGGCTTCTGGGAAGGGCGGCACTGGCGGCCCGACGGGGCCCTGTGGCGGAAGGACTGGTCGATCAAACCGGCGGGGACGATGTACAAGGAGCTGGTCTTCAAGACGTGGTGGACGGACCAGGCCGGCGCCACCGGCCCGGGCGGGACGTTCAAGGCCCGCGGCTTCCTCGGCCAATACCGCCTCACCGTCACCAAGGGCGACCAGCGCCGCCAGCAGGACCTGAAGCTCGCCCCCGAAGGGGCCACCGTCACCATCCAACTGCCCTGACCCGCCCCCGGGGCCTGCGGGGCCTTGGCTGTGCGCTCAGGCCGAACGGGGGGATTGCCTCCTGCACGGGTTGCGGCGCAGGAGGTTCGGCAGAGATGGGTGCGTGGATGCGTGTCACGATGTGCCGCATCCGTATCTCCACTTGATCCCGTTTCCGGCCTTCGACAGGGGCATTTCATGCCCATCTTGCCTGCGAAGTCCAACAACGTACGGATTCATGTGGACGCATTCCATATCAGCGCGTATAATGCGGGCCATTCGTCTGGGGACGAGGTTGGAGGCTGGGCAAGGAGGCTGTCGACCATCCGGGAGTCCCTGTGTCAGTCGAGGGCCTGTACTGTGTGCAGGCCAGGCGC
>DASRZG010000463.1:0-2096 GCA_035686585.1 Phycisphaerae bacterium | reverse complement strand
GACGTGACGGCGGCGGCCATGCTGGCGGCCACGGTCGCCGAGGCCTTCCGGCCCGAGGCCACGGTCGACACCGTCTGCCAGGCCGCCCTGCGCGTCGCGCCCAAATCGCGGCTGCGGACGTTCGACAAGCGGGCGTTCCGGAGCTGCCACCATTACCTGAGCACCTGCCTGGACGTGGCGGACAAGTACACCGACGTGCTGGCCGCGCGGGCGGAACTCTATGAGAAGTGCCTGCTGTATCACATGATCGACCCGCTGGAGCTGTGGGGCTTCGCGCTGGCGATGTTCAAGATCGCCGGCGGCGACGTCCGCCAGGCCGCCATCGGTGGCACCAACATCGGCCGCGACAGCGACACGATCGCCGGTCGGGCCGCCATGCTCGCCGGCACGCTCAAAGGCGCGGGCAACGTCCCCGGCGAATGGGTGGCGATGTTCCCCGACGCGGCGCTGCGGCGGATCGACCGCAACGCCGAGCGCCTGGCGGACCTGATCACCAAGGGCAAGCTTCCGCTCCTCGCCGCCCGGCAGCGCGTGGCGAAGCCGTAGGAGATCCCCAGTGACGCACCGCGAATGTTTCCAGAAGGTCATGGCCGGTCAGGTGACCGACTGGGTGCCGAACTACGAACTGGGCCTGTGGGGCCACACCGTCCAGCGGTGGCTCGACGAGGGGCTTCCCCGCGATCGGGCGTACCTGGGCGACATGTTCGAGGGCGAGCCGCTGTTCCAGTTGGACCGGCGTGCCTTCGCCCGCCTCAACATCTGGATGATCCCGCCCTTCGAGTACGAGGTCATCGAGCAGACCGACCGTTACGAGGTCTTCCGCGACGGCGGCGGCATCGTGCACCGGGCCCTGCGGGAGGGCACCGTCCGCGGCACCCGAATGTCCATGGACGCGTACCTGGAGCATCCCGTCCGGGACCGCGCGAGCTGGCGCGACGTGAAGCGCCGCTACGACCCGGCCGCCCCCGTGCGCTACCCCCTGTGGTGGGACGAACAGGCCAGGCTCTGGCAGGGGCGGGACTACCCGCTCTGCCTGCTGAGCAACGGGTCGTTCGGCCTGTACTCGCAGCTTCGAAGCTGGGTGGGCACGGAGAACATCTCCTACCTGTTCTATGACGATCCGGCCCTGGTGGAGGAGATGATCGAGTTCAACACGGAGTTCCTGCTGGGGCTCATCGACCGCGCCCTGCGGGAAGTGCGGTTCGACTACTTCAACTTCTTCGAGGACTGCGCGGGCAAGGGCGGGCCGCTGTTCGGGCCCGAGCAGTTCGGCAAGTTCTTCCGGAAGCCCTACCGCCGCATCACCGACCGCCTCCGCCGGGGCGGCATTGAAAGCATCTGGCTCGACAGCGACGGCGACTGCCGGGCCCTGATCCCCCTGTGGCAGGAGGCCGGTGTCAACTGCTTCTGGCCGCTGGAGAGGGCGTCCGACATGGACCCGGTCGCGCTGCGCAGGCAGTTCGGCGGCGACATCGTCCTCTGCGGCGGCGTCGACAAGCGCGAGATCGCCAAGGGCCCCCAAGCCATTGACGCCGAGCTGGAGCGCCTCCGGCCGGTGGTCGAGCAGGGCGGCTATATCCCCCACATCGACCACACGGTCCCCCCGAGCGTCTCGTACCGCGACTTCCTGTACTACATGGAGCAGAAGCGGAAGATCATCGGAACGACAAGTGAGTAAGAAACCCGCCCGAGACGCTTGCGGCTTCGCCGGGTCCCCCAGCGACGGGCCGTCGAGGCCCTCAGGGCCGGCAGATCGGTAGCCCGGTCCGTAAGGGCCGGGAACAAGGACCTCGACCTGTCCGCCCAAGCCCCGCAGGGGCGGCACAACGCCGCGCCCTTGGTGTCGCCCCTCCGGGGGCTCACCACCGCACTGCGCGGATCGCCGCCCCCGCCCTCACGAGCGGGGCTACATCTCTTCCGGCCCGCCGGGCCGAGCAATCGGTCAGCCAGGACTCTGCGCTCTCGGCGGTCTCTGCGGTGAGAAATCCGGGGTAGACGCTCGCGGCTTCGCCGGTCCCCGCAGCGACGGGCCGTCGAGGCCCTCAGGGCCGGCAGATCGGTAGCCCGGTCCGTAAGGGCCGGGAACAAGGACCTCG
>DASRZG010000462.1:0-6898 GCA_035686585.1 Phycisphaerae bacterium | reverse complement strand
CAGGCTTCTCCCCCCTGTTGCCTGGTGCCTGGTGCCTCGCCTGCCACGCCGTAGCCTTGGCGAAGGCGGGTGCCCGGTCACTGCATCCCGAACATCTGCTCTTTCAGGTCCAGGTAGTACAGGTAGTCGTCGGGGTTGACGTCGGGCGGGCAGCGGTGGTCGCAGAAGGGGATGTAGCCGCCGCGTTCGACCAGCGGGGCGACCGACTTCAGGTACTTGCGGATGGCCTGCTTGCCCTTGCGCATCTCCAGCTTGTCGATGCCGCCCATGATGCGGAGGTCCTTGCCGTACTCCGCCAGCAGCTTGGCCGGGTGAATGCAACTGTTGACCTCGTAGGGGAACAGGCAGTTGATCCCCGCGGCCAGGAAGCCCGGCAGCAGCCGCCTGACGTCGCCGTCGCAGTCGGTGTACCACAGGTCGATGCCCGCGGCGTGGAGCCTGTCCCCGATCCGCTTGTACCGGGGGAGGATCACCCGCTGGAAGAAGCCCAGCGAGACGATGGGGCCGTTCTTGAAGCAGATGTCCTCCCAGCCGCTGGCGTAGTCGAAGTCGATCCGGCCCAGGACCTGGTCGAGCGCGTGCTCGACCAGTTGGCAGCAGGTCTCGACCATGTCCTCGACCATGTCCGGATAGTCGTAGCAGGCGTAGGCCAGGCCCTCGAAGGTGAGCAGGTCGCGGACCTTGCCGATCATCGACCCGCAGTTGATTCCCAGCGGATAGTCCCTGTCGGCCGGGTGCTGCCGCCGGAGGGCCTCCACGTCGATGGTCCGGACGGGATCGTCCAGGCGCATCCGCTCGGCCTTGCACCGCCGCCAGTCATCGGGCGTGACGACGGACGCCTTGATGAAGTGCGGAATGGTGTCGTGGCCGTCCTTGGGCACCTCCGCCAGCAGGCCCTCGGCGTTCATGATGATCTGCTTGTCGTCCGTTTCCTGGACGATCCGGCGGGGGAACGTCGGGTGCAGCCAGATGTTGCCGCCCGCGCCGGCGATGCGGTCGAAGTTGAAGAACCGGTCGGCCTCGGCATTGTTGGTGACGTCGTTGTCGACGAACATCGGCCAGGCGGAGAAGTTCTCCTGCCAGTAGCCGAACTCCATGTTGAAGCAGCGGTCCACCGGCTGGTAATGCATCTGCCGGTTGAACCGCTCCCGGTCGGTCATGGTCCCCTTCCACTTCGGGCGGCACGGTACGATTGACATCGGATTCTCCTGCAAGCCTCGTCACAGACACGCCGGTCCGCCGGCACGGCCGGCCCTGCCGGCGACTGGCGGACCTTATATCTCATCCGCCCGGCCATAGCACGGCTTTCCCGGCATGAACCGGTCGCTGCCCCTGCCGCGGGCGAAAACGCCTGGGATCACCGACCGGCGCCCGCCGAGCTCGCGGGCGGCTCAATCCGGGCTGCGGCGGGACCTTGACGGATTCCGTTCCGCGTGTAGAATCCATGCAAGCGCGTCGGCGACGCGAACGGAGGTCCACCGGGAGGGGTGCCTGTACGGATCACAGTCCCCGGCGGACCCCCGAGCCGCGGGCCACATCCGTGGCCTTTGGGAGAAGGGATACATCGTGCGGGCCCTGCCGTTGATCATCGCCATCCCCCTGCTGGCGACAGGGGTCGTCGCGGGGGAGGAGATGGTCTTCCAGCCGGTGGCGGACACCTGCATCAGCGAGGGCCAGCCGAACGCCAATTACGGCTCGTCGGATTCCCTGCGCATCAGCTCGCACTACGATCCGGGGGCACCGCAGTGGGGATCGGGCATTCGACGCGCCCTGATCCGGTTCGACCTGGGCCTCCTGCCGGTGGAGGCGACGGTGCTGGCGGTGCGGCTGGAGGCCTACCAGTCAGACATGTACCGTGTCGGCGAGGGGCTGGACGTCTTTGGCACCGCCGAGGCGTGGACGGAGGGGTCGGTAACCTGGAACACGCAGCCCGCCGTCGGCGCGGCATTGGGCCGGATGACGCTGGCCACGAGTCAGTATTGCTCGTTCGCCTCCGGCCTGCTGACCCAGACCGTCCGGTCGTGGCTGGCCGATCCGGGCGGCAATTACGGGCTGGCGCTGCGGTTCCACGACGAGTGGATCGATAGCGGCGACACGGGCGTGCTCGGGGACACGCTGCGGTCCCGGGAAACCCGCTCCGGCACGCCGCCGCGGCTGATCGTCGAATACGATCCCACGGCCCCGCTGATCGGCGACGCCAACCTCGACGGGCAGGTGGGCGTGGCCGACCTGTCCGCCCTGGCGGACCACTACGGCGCCGCCTCCGGCGTTACCTGGGAGATGGGCGACTTCAACGTCGACGGCAAGGTGGGCATCGCCGACCTGACCGCCCTGGCCGACCACTACGGCAGCAGGAAGGATGCGCCGGTGCCCGAGCCGGGGACGGTCGTCCTGCTGGCCGTCGGGGCGCTATCACTCCTGCGGCGTCACAGGCCAGGTGCGCAGGAGGCCGAGCGGCCCCGTCATCAACCGAAGGGGCACTCGCCGCCGTTGCCCTGTGACGCCGCGAGGGTTAGCCGGCCACTTTGGCGATCTTGGGCAGCAGGCCGAGGGCAAAGACCATCGCGAAGATGCCGACCGTCTCGACCACGCCCATCGCGATGATCATGAAGGCGAATCCTTTGCCCTCGCCCTCGCAGATGGCGCGGATGCCCGCGGCGCCGATCTTGCCCTGCATCCAGGCGGAGAACAGTTCCGCCAGGCCCACGGCAATGCCCGCCGCCAGGAGCACCCCGGCGAAGGACATCGTCGGGGCGGTCAGGGCGGCAGTGACCGCGCCCTCTCCCGGCGGGGTCCTCATCAGGATATCCCGGATCCGGTTCATGACGATCATCGCGTAGATCGTCTGGCTGATGGGCATGCCCAGGAGGATGATGTAGGTGAACCGCAGGCCGAGCCCGGCCTTGGCCTCCTTGGCCCAGGCGCCGGCGGCGGACTGACCCGCCACGCCGATCCCGATGGAGCTGCCAATGGCCGCCAGGCCCAGCGCCAGCGCCGCGCCCAACTGACCGACGAACATCCAGATGTTCGTGGACCCCTCAACGACCGGTTGAGTGGCCTGAGCAAGCATACCCGCAAACGGCAACATCACTCCTGTCATGTCCGAATCTCCTCAGGAATAGGCTCAGCGAAGGGTTGATAGTCGCGCCCGGTCCACTGCATACCGAGGTTGTTGGAAAACTCCAGCATGTTCAGACGCACGCCGTGCGCGAAGATGGCAATCATTGCCAGGCCGATGTTCAGTCCGTGCCCGAAGATCAGGATCGGCACGGCCAACGCCCAACTGCCCGTTGACAACGCCAGGTCGTTGAAGCTGGCGGCCATGACCCCGCTGGCCAGGCCCACCGCCATCAGCCGGACGTAGCTGATCACATCCGAGAAGGCCGACAGCATCGACAGCGGGAAATTCGCCAGCCCCAGGCCCAGCATCTTCAGCGGATTCCACGACGGCTCCTCGAACAGGATCGCCAGGGCCGCCCCGACCGCCAGCAGGTACGTGAACATGCCCAGCGGCTGGTTCAACACGAAATACTGCACCACGCCCAGCATGCCCCAGATGAAGATGGCCCAACCGAGCCGGCCGAGGGCCTTGAGGGACGGCCAAAGCGCCACACCGCGCCACAGTTGGGCCAGCGACAGGTGGATTGCCGCCATGAAGAAGGTGATCCGCATCACCAGGTTCCGCGACTCGTCCGACATGTCCACCGGGATGAGCGGGGTGTACAGCACCACGCCGAAGAAGCTCCCGTTGAGCAGCCCCCACCCCACGGCCGCGGCGCCGATGACCATGACCAGGCGGGTGAACTGCACGCCCAGGGCCTTGGTCGCCTTGCGATAAAGCAACAGCGGGCCCAGAAGCAGGATCGCCCCATAGGCGCCGTCGCCGATCAGCATGGCCGCGAAGATCGGCAGGGCGATCATAAATGGGATCGAGACGTCGAACTCCTTGTACCCCGCCACCGTGCCCAGCATGTCGAACAGGCCCTTGATCGGCCTGACCAGCCGCGGGTACTCGATCAGCGTCGGCGGCTCCTCTTCGGCGGTGGGATCCCTGCTGTCGACGCCCGCCCGGATGCCTCGCTCCGCCAGTTGCCCCGCCAGCGTTTCCGCCGGGGCGGCCGGGACCCAGCCCTGCACGGCCCAGAGGTCCTTTCCGACCAGGGCGCCGTTGGCGGCGGCGGCGAACTCCGCCTGCCCGGCAAGCCGGGCGCGCTCGGCCTCGATCTCCGGGACCAGCCGGGCCAGTTGCCCAAGCCGGTCGGCATCGGCGGCCAGGGCCTCGTCCGTCTCCCGGGCCTCAGCCCGAACCGTGGGCAGGTCGCGGTCGGGCAATTCGATGGTCTGGGCGTCTTCGGGCAGCTCGGGCTCACCGTCGCGATGGATCACCGCCGTCAGGCGCCGCTTGCCTGGCAGGTTGCCTACCACAGCGACGCACTCGGCCTGGACCTGGTCGATCCGCTTGGCCGGAACGGAGTAGAACCGCACGGGGACGTCTGCACCGGCCAGTGCGTCCAACTGCTCGCGCCGCACGTCGCCCCACATCCTGAGGCGGATCACCTCGCGGGCGAGCGTGCCCAGGCGGTGGTGGTTCTCCTCGGTCCGCCGGAAAACGCGCAGCGTCTCCGCCACAGCATCAGCGGGCGATACATCGGGCTTGCCCCCACCGGGGACGACCGCCTCGAGAATCCGCAGGGCCCGCTTGGTTCGATCGATCGCGTCCAGCAAGTCCTCGGGCGCCCCGGCCTTGGGATCCACGGGCTCCAGGTGCACCACGCCGATGTCGCGGAGGGCCTCCAGCGTCCGCTCGCGGGCGGCGGCGGGCGAGACCACGAACACCTTCTTCATCTTCGCGATCATGCCTGCCCCTCCGGGGCCTGTCCCTGCGGCGTCTGTCCCCGCGGGGCCTTTCCCTGCGGGACCTGGCCCCGCGGATCGCCGTTAGGGACGCTCACGGCCAGGACGCCGCCGGCCTGCGATTCGATCTTGGCCTTGGCGAGCTTGGCCCGGGCCACGGCGGCGGTCTGCTCCTCGCCGAGCTGGATGCGGATCACGCGGATGTTCTCCCGGGCGTCGGGGATCAGCACCTTCTCGAACAGGTTCACCCGCTGGATGATCCGGGTCAGGGCGCGGTGCAGAAGCTCGAACTGCTCCTGGAGGGTCTTCGCGCGGAGGTCCTTCTCCGAGAGGTCGCGCAGGTCCGCCAACGCCCGGTCCACCCACGGCGGCGTGGCGAACAGGCTGTACACCGCCTCGGGGAACGACAGGGAATCAAACACGGGGATGCGGACCCCCGCGATGTTCTCCTCGTGCCGGACGACCTCCACCGGCGTGGTCAAGGCTTCGACGTTCACCCCGGCGGTATCGGCCAGGACGCCGCGATACGGCTCGACCTTCGCCGCGGCGGCCGCGGCGGCCGAACGGGCCTCGTCCCGCTTCTCCGCCACCTCGCGCAACGTCAGCTGAAGCTGCTGCTGCTTGAGCTTCAGCATCGGCAGGTAGCGCGCAAACCGGGCCAATGCGTCACGCTGACGCTTCAGCTCAGGCCGGGTCATGCGGATCTTGCGGGCCATGTCGGGGTCACATTCTCTTGTTCATTGCGGATTTCGGATTGCGGATTGCGGATTGCGGATGGGTTTCGATTGCGGATTGCGGATTGCGGATTGCGGATTCGACGGCAGAGAAACAGATTGCGGATTGAGGGCGGGGACGGGGCGGGAGTGCCTTCGCTTCCTCCTCGCCGATATGGGAACGTGCGGTTGGTGTCACTTGCCGGCCTTCTTCCCAAGTGTCCTCTGACGGCTCCTGGCGGTGTTGATGGACGAGACGACGATGGCCAGTATCTCCTGGGCCTCCCGCATAAGCGGACCGAGGCGACGATTGGTCACGGTGCCCGATTCGATGAGCAACTCCATCCAGTACACCGATTCATCGGCCTCTTCTTCGACAATCCCGAGCTTGGCCAGGAACTCCGCCCGCGACCGTGCGCGGCAGGCGGCGCGATAGTTGGCCCCGACGCTAGTCCCCGATCGCAGCAACTGACGCCCAAGTTCCCGAGAGACCACGTCATTGGGCAGCGCCTTTGCCGCCCTGATCACGCGCAGCGCAAACGCCTTCGTCCGTTCCTTCATCTCCCCCGGCGTCATGGCCGCTCCTTTCACCATCTCGTCGTCTAATCCAAAATCAACCCAATCCTGAACGCGCATCCCGCCGTTCAGGCTGTTCAATCCGAAATCCGAAATCCGAAATCCGCAATCACAATCAATCCGAAATCCGCCATCACGCTACGCAACCGCCTCTTCCTTGGCTTGCTCTTCCGCCTCTTCCTCCAGCTTCCTCGGCCAGTGCGCCTCGATCAGGCTTCGCCGGATGCCGATCTCCTCCGGCTGGAAGCACTCGGAGAGGATCTCCCAGCACCGGTCGAGGGCCTCTTCGAGGGGGATGTTGACGGCGAGGTCCATGATCTGGTCCTCGAACAGCTCGCCGTACTTGAGGAGCTTCAGGTCCCACTCGGAGCTCTCGAACCCCATCGCCCGCTTCTCGCGGCTCTCGCGGGTGTCGGCGTAGAGGCGGATGCACCCGTCCATGATGGCGCGGTGGTCGTCGCGGGTCTTGCCGTTGACCTGCTGCTTGAGCCGGGAAAGGCTGCCGAACGGCTCGATCCTGCCGTTGCGGAGGTAGAACTGCCCCTCGGTGATGTAGCCGGTGTTGTCGGGGACGGGGTGGGTCACGTCGTCGCCGGGCATGGTGGTGACCGCCAGGATGGTCATCATGCCCGCCCCTTCGAGATCGACCGCCTTCTCGTATCGCCGGGCGAGCTGCGTGTACAGGTCGCCCGGATATCCCCGGTTGGACGGGATCTGCTCCATCGTGATGGCGATCTCTTTCAGCGCGTCGGCGA
>DASRZG010000461.1:0-4659 GCA_035686585.1 Phycisphaerae bacterium | reverse complement strand
TTTCTTAGCCCAGGGCGCAGCCCTGGGACCGAAGGCAGCCGTCGGTTGAGCCCCGTAGGGGCGCCTGGAAAGGAGCAACCATGGGACACACCTACACCAGCCTGATGTACCACGGCGTTTTCTCGACGAAGCATCGGCGGGAGCTTCTGGGGCCGACTGTGATGCCCGAGCTCGTCAAAGGCAATCTGTTGGAGCGGCACGGCCTTGAGTATGACAGACGGTATGTTTTTGATTAGGATGAGGCGCCGGGAAACCGGATGGGCCGAACAAGGCGCCCCGTTCGGGGCTAGAGGACGAAACGCCCTTTTTCCCAGGGCTGTCGCCCTGGGCTAAGAAAGGCGCTCCGCCGGAGCTCGACAGCGCTGCACGGTCGGAGTTCGACAGCGCTGCACGGCCGGAGTGGAGCGGCCCGCTGCACCGCCGGAGCGGCGCGGAGTGCCGCGCGGCCCGCCGACCGGCCGAACGCTCGCGATCCGAAGGATGCGATCTGGGCGGAGGGCTCGGAGCGACAGATGCTGGTCTTGGAAAACCCGGCCTTCCTGCTCGTGGCGTTCCCGGCGGCGGGATACGTGATCGGCTCGACGCCGTTCGGGGTGATCCTCGCGCGGTGGCGCGGGGTGGATCTGCGGAAGGTCGGCAGCGGAAACGTGGGTGCCACCAACGTCGGGCGGGCGCTCGGCAAGGCGTGGGGGTATCTGTGCTTCTTCCTCGACGTGGCGAAGGGCCTGCTGCCGGTGCTGGCCGCTGGGCTCGTCCTCCGCTGCCAGCCGGGCTTTCCGACGAACCTGCACCAGGCCGCCTGGCTGGGAGTCGGCTGCGGGGCCATCCTCGGCCACGTCTTCAGCTTCTGGCTGCGGTTTCGCGGCGGGAAGGGCGTCGCCACGGCGCTGGGGGTCGTTCTGGGGATCTACCCGTACTTCACGTTCGCCGGCTTGGCGGCCTTCGCCGTCTGGATCGTCGTCACGCTGACCAGCCGGTACGTTTCGCTGGGGAGCATCACGGCGGGCCTGGCCTTCCTGCCGTTGTTTGTGGCGATGAACTGGCCGGAGATCTGCGACCTTTGGCCCCTGGTGGCCTTCGCCGGCGCGATGGTTGCCCTGATCCTCCTGCGCCACGCAGGCAACATGCGCCGCCTGCTGAACGGGACGGAGAACAGGATCGGACGGAAGGCCGGGCCGTGATCTCTGCGGCCCGGCTGCTCTGCGAAGTCCCGGCGCGCCGGGACGCAACACGAGTCGCTGCGCAGCACGAGCGGCGGTGAGATGTCCCGGCCGGGCCCCGGCGCAGCTCACAGCGGCTGGAGCCGATCGCGCAGGCGGCGGATCTCGCGGAGCAGGATGGGATCGGTGGTGAGCTTCTCCGCCGCGGCGGCGGCGCGGCGGGCCTGGTCGTACCGGCCGAGATGCTCCATCACAAGCGCCTGGTAGTATCGCACCAGCGGCTGACCGGAAGCGATCGCAATCGTCTCCAGCGCATCGGCCGCGGCGTACGGCTTGCCTTCGACCCAGTCGCACAGCGCCGATCGCAGCTCGGTCTTCCATCGCTCGCCTTGCGGCAGTTGGAGGCGTTGGCACTCGGCGCGGGCTTCGGCGGTGCGGCCGAGGCGGAGCAGCAGGTCGGCGAGGACCAGACGGGCCGGGGCGGCGAGCCGCGGCTCACCGCGAAGCTCCCGGATCGCCCGATCGGTCAGACCGACCGATGGTCTCGTCAGGACCTCGGTGCGCCGGAGGATCGAGGCGCCCTGGAGGTCTTCGCCGAAAAGGACCTTTTGGGCCTTGCGGATCCTCTCGGCGACCGCGTTGCGCAGGGCCATGTAGACCTGCGGGGGGTTGACCCGTTGGCTTGCGGGCAGGGCGTCCAGGAATTCGCCGATGGCGGTTTCCGCGACATCGAAGTGGCTGGCCCTCATCAGGGCCCGCAGGCGGCCCACGGCGAACCGCCAGAGCTGCGCGCGATCCAGGTCCTTCGGGTCCACCTGGCGGTAGAGATACAGGGCCCGCGCGAAATGCACGTCGATGGGGACGGCGGCAGAGGCGGTCTCCCCGCCCTGGATGGCCCATTGCCCGTGGGCCTCGCCCAGCAAGGTGCAGGCGGCGCCGGGAGGGGCGAGGCCCTCGGTCTGGGCGGCCGTGAGGTACCGGGTCCCCAGGAGCGTGCATCGGCGCTGCAGCGCCGTCCAGGTGCCCGGCTCGGTCGCGGGGCGCTGCTCGCCCAGTGGCAGCAGTATGCGGCCCAGGCGGTCGTACAGGGAGGTTGCGTTGCAGCGAACCCACCGCCGCCTCGCCGGGGCGATCCCCTCGATGGTTCCGTCCCGCAGCAGGGGCCGGTCGAAGTCGCCGATATTCGCCGCGGCGGGCAGCGGGGTTTCCGGGCGGAGCGGCGCCCGGTCGGGGCGCCACCCCGTCCACGCGAAGCAGGCCCCGGCGGTCCCGACGCGGATCAGTTGATAGCGATGCGCCTGCGCCACCGCCGCCAGCGTCGAGGGGCTGGCGTGCCCCACGACGATGAACCGCACCGAGTCCGGCCAGTCCACGCGGTCGGCGGAAACCTGCATGAGAAGGGCGTTGCCGTATTCGTGCTGCCGGCGGAACCGCTCCGCTGAATGGGCCTCCAGCCTTCCGTCCATCCACGTCCGCCGGCGGGGAGGGCAGTAGTAGAGGAACACCGAAGCGTTCCCGAAGTCCTGGCAGAAGATGTTTCCGTCGGCCTCCAGGTCCCGCAGGTATTCCGCCAGGTCGATGTTATAGTTCTCCCTCTGGAGGCCGGCCCCGAACCGCTGCTTGGACCCGCGCCAGCGGGGCACCCATTCCGTTGCGGTCCCGAACGTGAATGCGGCGCTCAGCAGCAGCATCGCCGCCGCGGCGCACGACCCCACGGCCGGGCGGACGCCTCTGCGCTCCGCCACCAGCCGCAGCGCCCGCCCGCCGTGCCAGGCAAGAAGGAACCCGCACGCCGGGCCGAGCAGACCGATGTTCCGCTTGGCCAGCAGCGCCAGGCCCGCGAAGCCCGGCAGCCACAACAGGTGGCCGATCGGTGTCGCGCGCGTCCCGGCGCGGCGAGCGACCACGGAGTGGACCGCCATGGCCCCGCCGGCCGACAGCACCAGCAACAGGGCCGCGGGGTGGCCGAGGACGGCGGCGACGGTCTCGGCAACGTTCGAGCGAAGCAGGGGGCCCAGTTCCCCCACGCCGTAGGTATAGAACTCCGCCCCCCCGGAGACGCGGGCCCAGAGCAGGAAGGGATGGAGGGCGGCCCGGACCGGCCAGGGGCTGATCAGGGGGGCGATCGTGGCCGCCACCGCCGCCGCCAGCGCCTCCTGCGTCGCGAGGTTCCCCGCCAGCGCGCCTCGCCTCCGCGCGCGGTCCAGGAAGGCCCCACCCACCGCCGACCAGATCAGGAACAGCCCGAGGATGTAGAGCCCGTGCACGTTGACCCAGACCAGCAGGATCGCACTGCACCACCAGAGCCGCCGCGCCGAGCCGCCGCGCCGGACGGTCTCCAGGATCGTGATCGTGAGCATCAGAAACAGCAGCGTCACCGCCTCCGGGCGGACCCGGACGCGCTCGGACATTACCCACAGCATCCACAGCCCCGAGGCGATCAGCCACGCCGGGGGAATGTGCCTTCGCAGGGGCAGGGCGAACGCCAGCAGGGCCAGAGCGGCGAGGACCGACTTGAGCACGGAGAGGATGGCGAACCCGCCCACCGAGTGGAGGGCGGCGACGAGGAGTTGGAACCCCCAGTGGACGTTGATCCACTCGTCGTGGAGGCTGGCGGGCTTTGCGGTGAAGGGGTCGAATCCGAGGACTCTTTGGTTCTCGAGCATCCACCGCCCGCAGGCGACGTGGGAGAAGACGTCGAAGTTCCACACGTAGGTCAGCGATGCCGCCGCCGCGGCGACCACGAGCGCGACCACGGCGGCTCGAGCCCATGCGTCCCGCCGCCCGCCGTCGGCCCGGACGGCGGAGGCGCGACTCCGCCGCGAGCGATCGGTGTTCTTTGGAAGGGACGACGGCATGGGCAAACTGTATCGCTGCGGTGGACGTGCGGCAAGACTGCGGGGGGGAGCAACGGGACCGCCGGCCGGTCGCTCGGGTCTGGCGGAACCTGTCCCGCTGCTCAGCCGGCGCCCGGCGAGAGGACGCCCCGGGAGGTCCCGTTGCCCCCGAGGCGGGTCCGGATGAACTCTGCGCGGGTCTCCGCCCGCTCCTCGGGGCTCATCTCCCGGTTGAGCATCTTCTGGAGGTGGGCCGGCTGGGTCAGCAGGAAAAGCTCGTTGATGGTCTTGAGTTCGACTTCATCGAGCCGGCCGATGTTTATGCCCAGCCTGACCAGCGAGAGCAGGTACATCGTCTCGTCGGTGTTGATGAGCCTTGCCGCCCGCAGCAGTGCCAGCGACCTCTTTGCCTTGTCGTCGACGGCGATGCCACGGCGTTTGATCAGCGCTTCCCGCGCCCGCCGCTCGTACTGGACGAACTGCGGCACCATCTCGGTGAGGAACTCGTGGACGATCTGCTCCTCCGTCTTGCCCAGCGTGGTCTGGTTGGAGATCTGGAAGAAGTCGCCGGTCGCCTCGGTGCCCTCGCCGAAAAGCCCGCGCACGGCCAGGCGAAGCTCCTTGGCCGCCCGGAACACCTTCTGCAATTCCTCGGTCATCCG
>DASRZG010000460.1:0-6866 GCA_035686585.1 Phycisphaerae bacterium | reverse complement strand
TCCGGATCGTCGCCGCCCGAAACGGCAGCTTCTCCGGACAGGTGGCCGTCCGCCGCGAGGGAGGCCTGGACGGGGTGACCGCAGCCGCCGACGCCCTGGTCGGTGAGGCTGGGCGGATCGGCCTCGAGGCCGTCACCGTCCGCTACGCCGCCGTCAACCCCCTCCGCACGGAGGCGGGGTCGGACTACCTGCTGGCGGTCCTGCCGGCCGGCACCGACGCCGGCATGCGCGAATCGGATCCCAGGAACCCCCTCCGCGGGCGGTTCGACGCCCTGCTGGCTGCCCCGCCGGCAGGCGTGCAGTCGGCGGCTGTGTGGATCACCGTCCGCGTGCCGGCCGATGCCGCCGCGGGCGTCTATCGCGGGTCCCTGACCGTCACCGCGGCCGGCGAGCAGCCCGTCCGGGTGCCCGTGGAGCTGGCCGTGGCCGACTGGGCCCTGCCGGATGTGGCCGACTACGCCGGGCTGGTGCACCTGTACCAGTCGTGGGCGACCCTCGCCCGCTACTACAAGACCGACCTGTGGAGCGAGGCGCACTGGCGGCACATCGGGCAGTCCCTCAAGCTGATGGGCGAGGCGGGCAACATCGGCTTGATGATGCCCCTGCTGGCCGAGTCGCAGACCGGCGAGCCGGAATCCATCGTCGTGTGGGTCCGCCGGGACGACGGGGGCTACGACTACGACTTCACCGCCTTCGACCGCTACCTGGATACGGCCCTGAGATACCACGCCCCGCGGCGGATCCGCTTCGTCGCCCTGAACGTCTGGGGCTACGAGGTATCCGTCCGCGACGGCAAGCAGAAGGACGTGGCCCTCGTCACGGTCCGCGACCCGGCCACGGGCAAGAAGAGCTCCATGCCCCTGCCGGAGTACGGCACGGCCGAGTGCGAGAAGCTCTGGCGGCCGGTGCTGACGGCCCTGCGCGACCGGCTCGCCAAGCGGGGGCTGGCCGACCGTCTCCTGCTGGGGCTCGGCGGCGACGGGGGCCCGACCTGGCAGCAGGTGGCCATGTTCCGCCGCATCCTGCCCGAGGCCGGGTGGATCCGCGAGTCCCACTTCGACAAGGGCTCGTACGCGTACGATCCGGCCAACCGCGAGGCGTCGGTGCCCGTGCGATACAACTCGATCGTCTGGGGCGGGGCAATCCCCGACCCGGCGTCGAAGCGGCTGTACGGCTGGCAGCACGATCCGGGGCATCTGCGGATGAGCTTCAATCGCGTGGGCACGGGCTGCCTGACGCTGCTGGGTTTCCCGCCGCCCTGGTCGTTCCGCACGTGGATGGAGGCCAACCTCGCCTGTGGCCGGAACGGCTGCGGGCGGGCGGGCGCCGACTACTGGCCGCTGGGGCTGGGCATCGTCGGCGAGGGCCGGGCCAACTCCGCCGTCCAGGGCGGCAGCCGCGGGACGCTGTACAGCCACTACCTCCGCAGCGCCGTCGGGCAGATCGGCCTGGCCAACAACGTCCCCGACCTGATCGCCCCGGGCCCCGACGGGCCGGTCGCCTCGGTCCGCTACGAGAACGCCCGCGAGGGCTTCCAGGAGGCCGAGGCCAGGGTCTTCCTCGAAAAGGCCCTGCTCGACAAGGCCCGCCCCCTGCCGCCGACCCTGGCGGCCGAGGCGCAGAAGCTGCTGGACGAGCGGACGATGTACCTGCGGATGTGGGAGGCGGACGCCGCGGATCTGCCGCGAATCGGCTGGCAGGACCGCACCCGCCGCCTGTACGATCTGGCCGGCAAGGTGGCCGGGGCACTGAGCAAGGCGCCCCAGCCCGCCGACAGGGAGACCCGCCATGACGACGCGCGGAATGATCGGCAAGGACGTGCTGCAAGTCAACCCCCAGCCGACCTTTGACCTCTCGCCCAACCTGTTCATGCAGTTCATGGAGCCCCTCGGCACCGCCGACCCGTCGATCGAGGCCGGGTGGGACTTCCGCCGCCACTGCTGGCGGGAAGACCTGGTGAAGGTCACCCGCGAGCTCGCCCCGCCGCTGATCCGCTGGCCGGGCGGGTGCTTCACCAGCTACTACCGCTGGAAGGAGGCGATCGGCCCGCTCGACAAGCGCAAGCCCGTCGTCAACCTCTGCTGGGGCGGGATCGAGTCCAACCACGTCGGCACGCACGAGTTCATCGACTTCTGCCGGCAGGTCCGGGCGGACCCGCTCATCGCGGTGAACTTCGAGGCCGACGGCCGGAAGAACTGGGCCAGGCCGCCGGGCCTGGGCGTGCGGACGGCAGGCCCGGCCGAGGCGGCCGAGTGGGTGGACTACTGCAACAACCCCGCCAACCGCCTCCGCAAGCGCCACGGTGCCCGCGAGCCGTTCGGCGTCAGGCTGTGGCAGATCGGCAACGAGACGTCGTACGACCGCAACGGCTACGACTGCGAGACGACCGCCCGACGGACCGTCGCCTTCGCCAAGGCCATGCGGAAGGCCGATCCGGACATCGACCTGATCGGCTGGGGCGACTCCGGCTGGGCCCCGCGGATGGCGGAGGTGGCCGGCGAGCACCTGCAATACCTCGCCTTCCATCCGGGCTTTGGCCTGCGGTCGGCCGAGATCGCCGACTGGCCGGACAACCCCGCCAAGGCGTGGAACCACCTGATGGCGTGCCACAAGGTCCTGGACGAGCGGATCCGGCTCGTCCGCGAGCAGGTCGCCGGCTGCGACATCAAGCTGGCCTGCACCGAGGGGCACTTCTTCGCCGGCCCGCGGGGGCAGAACCCGCTGTTGCGGACGTGGGCGGCGGGGGTCGCCAACGCCCGCGCCCTGAACGTCCAGGCCCGCCACGGCGACGTGCTCAAAATCGCCACGGCCGCGGATTTCTGCGGCAACCGGTGGGAGAACAACGCCGTCATGATCGCCCGGGGCGGCTTCTCGTACATGATGCCGGTCGCCCGCGTGATGAGCCTGTTCCGCCGCCACATGGGCCGAAAGGCCGTGGCCGTGGCCCGGGCGCCCCGCGAGCTGGACGTGACGGCCAGCAGGAGCGGCGGGAAGGTGTACCTGCACGTGGTTAACACGAACCGCACGCGCGACGTCCGGGCGAAGCTGCACGTCGACGGCATGAAGCTGGCCGGGGGCAAGGCGTTTCAGATCGCCGACGACCCGTGGCGGTTCATCACCGACATCGAGCGGGAGATGTTCGCCCCTCTCGAGCGCCGCGTGCCCGCCAATGGCAACTGGACGTTCCCCGCCGCGTCGGTGACGGCGATCGAGCTGGCGGTCGAGCCCAGGGAGGCGCGCGGATGAAGGCCGACCTGTCCGCCCACGTCATCACCGAGGTGCGAACCCTCCGCATCCGCACCCGCTGGCCGAGGCTGCTGGGCCGCAACGCCTTGTACGCCGAGCACGGATACGGCTACGAGGCCATGGTCCACCGGCTCGCCACCGACGGCGGGGCCGTGGGCTGGGGCCTCGCCCGCGGGCCCGCGCCCAAGGACGCCCCCGACGTCACGGGCCGGCGGGTGAGCGATCTGTTCGACCCCGCCGTCGGCGTGACGGACCCGTCCGCCCATTCCCTGGACTTCGCCCTGCACGACCTGGCGGGTGTGATCCTGGGCATCCCCGTCCACCGGATGATCGGCCAGGCGGGCCTGACGGAGCTGGAGGTCTACGGCAGCGCGACCTACTTCGACGACATCACCCCCGCCTACGCCCCGGGCGGGGTGGAGGTGGTGCTGGCCAACTGCCGCTACGACTACGGGTTGGGGTATCGGGCGTTCAAGATCAAGATCGGCCGGGGACACCGGTGGATGGAGCGGCAGGCCGGGATGGTTCGTGACATCGAGGTCACCCGCGCGATCCGCCAGGAGTTCCCCGACTGCATGCTGCAGGTGGACGCCAACGACGGCTACGACCCGGAGGGCTTCTGCGAGTACTTCCGCCAGGTCGCCGACTGCGGCCTGTTCACGCTGGAGGAGCCCTTCCGCGAGGAACGCGACGGCCTGAAACGTCTGCGGGAGCTGATCGGGACCCTCAGCCCCGAGACCACCGTCACTGACGGCGAGTCGCGCCCGGACATCGAGCAGCTCCTGGCCCTGGGGGCGGAGGGGCTGCTGGACATACTGAACGTGGACATCGCCGGCTACGGCCTGACGCCGTACCGGGCCCTGGCGCCGCGGGCGCTGGAGCGCGAGATGAGGCTGTCCCCGCACACCTTCGGCCTGGGCATCAAGACCCGCTACGTCGCCCAGTTCGTCGCCGGCACCGGCGGGGCCGCCCCGCTGGAAGGCGTCATCGACGAGACGGAAGGCGTGGACATGTCCGCCTACCCCTTCCACGAGGGCGTCATGCGCGTCCCCGACACCCCCGGCTTCGGCCTGGGCCTGGTCTGGGGAAGGGAGTTGGAATAGGAAAGTTGGGTGCCATGGTTACACGCGTTGTTCGCGGGTAACCATGCCTGATTCCCCCCGTCACAGGCCGACCACGTACGGAGGCGAGACCCCATGAACGAAGACTTCCTCATCCGCCACGAGGAGCTCGTCCTCCGGCACGTCCCGCAGGAGGCGGACCGGCGGGCCCTGAGCTACGCCAACGTCGGCGGCGACTTCGCGGCATGGCGCGACCGGTGCAAGGCGAAGCTGGCCGAGTTGATCCACCTTTCCTCCACCGACCCGGGCCCGGTGACGGAGCTCCGCCGGACCGATCATAATGCCGTCACCGTCGCGGCGCTGGTCATGCAGGCAGAGGACGACCTGACCATCCCCGCCTACCTCCTGACCCCGCCACAGGACCGCCGGCCCGGCACGGCCGTCATGGCCATCCACGGCCACAGCCCGGGGCTTGGGGAAGGCTGCCTGGGCCTGGCCGCCAACGGCTACCGCGGCTTCGCCATGGCGCTGGCCGAGGCGGGCTTCGTCGTCCTGCTGCCGATCCACCGCGGCTTCGGGCCCCTGCGCGACCTCGCCCTCCACCGCCCCGGCTACCGGCTGGACTACGAGAAGAGCATGCACTTCGCCTACGTGACCGATTCGTTCCTCCACGGCCGGACGGTCGTCGGCGACAACGTCTCCGACCTGCTGCGATGGGAGAACTGGCTCACCGACGCTCACGGCATCGAGCGCATCCTGGCGGCCGGGCTGTCCTACGGAGGCGACCTGGCGCTGGCATACCCGCCGTTCAGCGATCGGGTCGAACGGATCTTCGCCAGCGGCTCCTCCGGCTCGTTCGGCCCGCACTTCCGCCGGTGCTACAACGGGCCCGCCCACTGCATCCCCGGCATCCTGAACTGGATGGACAGGTCCGATATCGCCGGCCTGAACGCCCCCAGGCCGCTGGTGATGCACTACGGCGAGCGCGACACCCCCAGCCTCGACGACCCCGCCGGGGAAAACTACGCCGCCGCCTGCAACGAATCCGCCGACACCTTCCTCGCCGAGGCCAAACGGATCTACGCCGCCGCAGGGGCCGCCGACAACATCCGGATGATCGTCACCCCCGACGTCGCCCACGTGATGGACGTGGAGGCGCTGGTGGAGTTCCTGACGCGGGACTGAAGAGAGCGACCACGCGACCTGTTGCGAACGGCCGGGGCAGAAGCGACACTATGGGGGTCCTTATCAAAGGAGAGTCCTCATGCGCAATCAATCGAAATGGGTGTGTGGGGCGTGCTGCGCCGCCTTGGTCGTCCTGTGGGCCGCCGTGGCGGCTCCGGCCAACGCGGCCCCGCTGGCGGATTACGACGTGTTCGTGGAGATCCAGAACACCACCCCCGAGGCCAAGGCCGACTGGCCGGTCATCATGACGGTGTACAAGGTCTTCGGGCGGAACCTGCCGGCCGGGACGGTGAACCCGGACGGCTACCACGTCTACGACGAGAGCGGCAAGGAGATCATGCACGCGATCGAGTCCATCCCGCCCCACGATCAGCAGGGCAACAACGAGATCATCTTCCTCGTCCGGCGGATCGACAAGGGGCAGACCCTCCGCTATCGCATCACCAACACGGCCGTCAAGTCGTCGATGCGGAGGCCGATTGACCTGGCGATCAGCCGGCATAACCTGATCCCCAATGGCGGCTTCGAGAAGGCCGGCAGCGGGGCGGCGCCTCTGGCCGGGTGGGAGCTCCAGGCGCAGGCCGACCGGCAGGTCAAGCACGGCGGCTCGGGGTCGGCGCGGCTCCGGGGCACGCGGGCGCAGAGGATGCGCCTGGCCGGGAAGATCCCCCTGCACAAGGGCAGCCGGTACTACTTCGGCATCTGGGGCAAGACGCACGAGGTATCGCGCTTCGGCATGCACACCGGCCTGGGCGGACACGTTGCGCTGACCGGCTTCGACAGCGGCTGGCGCGGGATCCTCCGCGACAGCAAGGGCGTCGCCCAGACCGACGTGAACGGCAACATCGTGGCCGAGGGGCTCGACGCCAACGCCCGCAAGAAGCTCCAGGAGAGCCTGGACGCCCAGCGGGCGGCGTGGATCTTCCCCCAGTGCTACACCCGCGACTGGCACAAGAGCCTGCCCCTGATGCAGGGCTTCACCGACTGGGGCCTGCCGGAGATGTGCATGACCGCCGTGGCGGAGGAGGCCGAGCTGACCCTCACGCTCGACCAGCGCCCGCAGTTCACGCGTCCCGCCGACCAGCCCGGCACGTGGTGGCTGGACGACGTTGTGCTGATCGAGCAGCCCAAGGTGACCGTCCGGTTTGACGAGCTGCTCGCCCCGCACGTGACCGACGGGCTGTTCCTGTTCACCCGCCCGACCAACGCGCACCTGGGCTTCTGCATGGACCTGTCCACCCAGTACTGCTCCATGCCCTATCCGCGCGAGCGGGCGGACCGGCTCGACCGCTTCGCCCTGAAGGGCCAGCGGGCGGTGTTGATGCTGGGCGTCTACCACACCCGCCCACTGGGCGAGGTGCAGGTGACGGCCGC
>DASRZG010000459.1:0-4741 GCA_035686585.1 Phycisphaerae bacterium | reverse complement strand
CAGGCCGCCGGGCGGGTCGTGCCGGCCCCAGGAGCCGCTGCCGCTGCGGACCTCACGGACGGTCCGCTCGCTGACCGCGTCCCGCGGCAGACAGCCCGCCTGGGCGAGCACCAACTCATAGGCCTCGTTCGCCGTGTGGGTAGCCACCGGCGGGGCGGGCCAGGGCTTCTGGCAGCGGATGGGATAGGCCCGGAACACCCCCTGACGGAGCGGGTGCTTCCACGGATCGACCAGGCCCTCGATCCAGGTGAAGACATTGCCGGCCGCGTGGATCTCCTCGATGTCCTTGACGTCGATGGAGGCGAAGTTCAGGTCCCTGCCGGTCCGCGGGGCGTCGGGGCCGCTCTGGAAGTAGTTGGCCACCACGTTCGCCCGGAACCCCTTGCCTGGGCGGCTGCGGTTCATGTCGGCCGGGTGCCAGTACAGGCCCGTCTGCATGTTGTAGATGACGTTGTTGCGGTGATCGAGCAGCTCCAGCCCGCACAGCGGCGCCCGACGCTTGTGGTGGGCGAAGAGGTTGTGGTGCACGGTGGCGTCCTTTCCCTCATAGCCCATGATCATCCCGAAATTGTGCCGGCCCTTGACGTGCCCGGCCGTGTCGGACTCCTCGATCGCGCACCACTGCACGGTGAAGTTCCGCGAGCCGCACAGGTCCATGTTCTCGTCCGATCCCCACGACGCCGAGACGTGATCGATGAGGAGGTTCTCCACGCCCGTGATCTGGAGGCAGTCGCCGCCGTCCCAGTCGCGCCGGGCCCGTGGCGGGCGGGCGCGAAGGAAGCGGATCACCACGTCATGGATGGGAATCTCCGAACGGTACTTGGACGCGAGGATCCCCTCGATGGTGATCCCCGGGGCCGGGGCGGTCTGCCCGGCAATGGTCAACTGCCCGCGGGTGATGGTGACGTTGCCCGGGATCACCCCGGCCACGTCGAACACGACGACCCGAGGCCCCTCCGCCTGGCACGCTGCCGCCAGCGACCCCGGGCCGGAGCGGTTGAGATTGGTCACCTTGATCACCCGTCCCCCGCGGCCGCCGGGCGTGGTGGCGCCGAACCCCTCCGCCCCGGGAAAGGCGGGCAGCGGCCTGGGTTCTTCGGCCAACACTGTGGGCAGCGGGAGGATCAACAAGATTACCAGGACAAGTGCAGCCTTTGAGGTATTCATGGGTAGTCTTCCGTGGCGTCGGCTGCGCCATCCTCTGAAACCCGCGCCGGCCTGGATGGGGCCGGGCGGGTTCCACCGGCCGCCGCGGCGCTGGAGCTCTTGTCCAGATTGGCCGGGCAATCGGCGGGGTCTTGCCGCACAATAGGCAGTGGTCGGGGACCTCGGCGGCCGTCGGGTGTTGCCGCACACCGACCGTTGCGGAGACACATCATGACGAGGGCACGCGTCGAATCGTCCACCCTGTCCCGGGCCCGGATGGCGGCGTGGCTGACGGCGGCCTCCGTCGCGTCAGGGATTCTGATCGGCTGTCTGGGCCTGCCGGCCGGGTCCCGACAGGCAAAGCAAGGCCTGGCCGAAGACAACAAGAGGACACCGATGACCGAGACCGACAGGAAGATCGTCTCATCCGCCAACGTCCGGCGCGAGGGCGACCGGGTCTGGATCGAGGGGGTCAGCGCCTGGACCATGGGCGAAAGGCCCAGCTCCATCCACGCCGCCCAGGCCGCCGTCATGCGGGCGGTCGGCGAGGAGGTGACCTACGAGCAGCTCGTGGGCGCGTCCGGCCTGGCCTTTCGCATGCAGGTCCACAAGGACCTGTGCCCCTCCAGCCCGCACCCGTTCTGCGGGACGCAGTGCGTCGCCGGCTCCAACCGGATGCTGCCGTGGAAGCTGAAGGTGTACGAGGTGAAGCCCGACGACGCCGCCGGCGTGGCCGAGGCCCGCAAGGCCGTCGTCGCCAGCATCGATCGCGGCGTGCCCGTCCAGTACGGCAGCGAGGAGGACGGGCTGATCGTGGGCTATCAGAAGGCCGGGGCCGAGTGGCTGGCCGTCCACCCGCTGGCCGGCGGCGGCAAGCGGTTCGTCGAGCGGAAATGGCCGTGGGGGATCGCCGTGTTCACCGGCCCCAAGGCCGCGGTCCCGCCCGCGCGCGAGCTGGCGATGGACGCCCTCAAGCAGGCGGTCCGCATGGCCCACACCCCCGACGACGGCAAGGGCGATTACCTGCTGGGGCTGAACGCCTGGGACTACTGGCTGGGCAAGGTCAATGGGCTCATCGGCGCCGACGAGAAGGCCCTGTCGGCCGCCATGATGGGCAACTCGTGGATCTACACCTGCCTGGTGGAATACCGCACCGTTGCCGCCGGCTACCTGCGGTCTGTCTCCGGGGAGTTTGGGGCCGACTCCGCCGGCCACCTTCGGGCCGCCGCCGACCTGTACGAGAAGATGGCCACGCAGGTGCTGACCGAGAAGGACCACTGCGCCCTCGACGTCGCCCCCACGCCGTGGTACCTCAAGGACGGCGCCAAGTGGACCGACGCCATGCGTCGCGACCAGATCACACGCCTCACCGCCGCGGTGGCCCTGGAGAAGCAGGCGCTGGCCGAAATCGAGCTGGCCCTGGCGGCCGAGGGGGTGGACGTGCCCGATCTGAGCAGGCCCGCCCCCGCGACGCGCCCCGCCGGCGGGGAGTTGAAAACCCTCTCCGGCCTGAGGCCCAAGCCCGCCTGGATCACCCACATGGGCAGCCTGATCGGCTGTGCGGAGTACCTCAAGATCGACGCCTCGCCGGGGTGGATCTGGGGCGTCAGCGGACACGCCTTCGCCCTGAATATCCACGAGACCCTCTGCCCCAGCGGCCCGACCGCCTGGGCGGCGGAGAAGTGCGATCAACTGGCCGCCGACGCCGGGCTGAAGGTCGAGAGCCTCAGCGCATTCAAGCTCGACAAGGACGTCGCCGACCGCCGCAAGGAGATCTGGGACCGGACCCGCGCCGCCATCGACGCCGGCAAGCCGTGCTTCGGATGGGAGCTGGACATCCCCGAGTGGTACGTCATCACCGGATATGACGCGGACGGGCGGTACCGCTTCGCCGGCCCGACCGGCTCGGGCAGCCTGCATTACTCCAAGCTCGGCGACACCGGGATCGGCGTGGCGTGCGTCGCGATCGTCTCGGCCGGGGAGCCCGCCGACGATCGCAGGGCCGTCCGCGAGGCGCTGCAATTCGCTCTGGCCCACGGCGCGAGCAGGGACTCGCGCGCCAAATACCGCACCGGCCTGGGCGGCTACGACGCCTGGATCAAGTTCCTCCAGGAGCCCGACCCGCTCAAGATCGACGCCAACTGCGGCCACGGTGGCTCCTACAACGCCCAGTGCTGGTCCGAGTGCCGCAAGCAGGCGGTGGCCTTCCTCAAGGAGGCGAAGACGCGGCTGGACGACGGCAAGCTCAACTCGCTGTTCGACGAGGCGATCAACCACTACACCGCCGTCTCGACGAACCTGACGGCCGTGGCCAAGGCCTTTCAGTTCTCGCCCGGAGACAACAAGGGCATGGACCGGCGAATGGCGGACCCCGCCCTGCGCGCCAAGGCCGTCGGGAACCTCCAGGCCGCCCGCACCGCCGAGGCCGCCGGCCTGAAGGCCCTCGCCCGAATCGCCGTCGCCCTCGAGGCCAAAGACGTCGATCCCGATACGATCGGTGGGTAGTCACCGAGCGGATCATGGAGCCGCGAACGACGCGAACCGAAGCAGACAGGAACCCCCAGGAAGAGCATTTCTGTTAACCAGTTTTCGCTGTTTGTGTTCGCGCTGTTCGCGGCTATAAACCCGGGCGGTGGGCCAGCGCCCGCAGCCAAGGAACCCCCATGGCCTTCAACGACGACGCCGACCGCATCCAGCCCTGCCCTGCCAATCCCGCCTACTTCCAGTACCGCGGCCGACCCGTGCTGCTGCTGGGCGGGTCGGTCGAGGACAACCTCTTCCAGATCCCCGACATCCTCGAGCAGCTCGACCTGCTGGCCTCCGTCGGCGGCAACTACGTCCGCTGCACCATGAGCAGCCGGGATGAGGGCAACGTCTGGCCGTTCGAGCGCGACACCGGCACCGGCCTGTACGACCTGGACTCCCCCGGCCGGGAGTTCTGGCGGCGATTTGCGACCTTCCTGGACCTGACGGCCGAGCGCGACATCATCGTCCAGATCGAGGTCTGGGCCACCTTCGACTTCTACCGCGACTGCTGGGACGCCAATCCGTTCAACCCCCGCAACAATGTCAACTACACCGCCGCCGCGTCGGGGCTGCCCGAGGTCGTCGCCACCCACCCCACCAGGACCGAGAACAACTTCTTCTGGTCCGTCCCCGCCGAGCGCAACCAGCCAGTCGTCCTGAAGTACCAGCGGGCCTTCGTCGACAAGCTGCTGTTGATCTCCCTCGACCACGGCCACGTGCTGTACGCGATGGACAACGAGACCTCGGTCACGCCCGCCTGGGGCGCCTACTGGTCGGGGTACATCAAGTCGGCCGCCGCCCGGCGGGGGCTGCGGGTCGAGACCACCGAGATGTGGGACCCGCACGACCTGTCCCACCCCATGCACGCCCACACCATCGACCACCCCGAGACCTACTCCTTCGTGGACCTCTCCCAGAACAACCACCAGAAGGGCCAGGGGCACTGGGACAACGCCGCCGCCGCCCGCGCCCGCGTGGCCGCCGCGGGCCTGAGGCCGATGACCAACGTCAAGATCTACGGCGCAGACACCGGCCGATTCGGCGACGACCGCGACGGGCAGGAGCGGTT
>DASRZG010000458.1:0-26302 GCA_035686585.1 Phycisphaerae bacterium | reverse complement strand
CGCGACCCCGACGCCAAGTACTACACCCTCGTGCGCTCGGCGATCACCCGCGACGTGGGGGTGATCACCACCGCCAACCCGTCGTCCGTGATCCGCATCGCCACCGCCGCCCGCGACAATGCCGAGCGCCTGATCCGCGATATCCGCGACGGCACGTGCAGCCCGCCCGGGGAAAGCTGCGAGGCGGTCAGGGGCCTGAAGTTCCTCCCCGACCGCCGGTCCGCCCGCAGGTTGGAGCGAATCGTCCGACGCCACGGAGAGTTGCTCCCGCGGCACTTCTGGAACCTGCGGTTCATGGCGCACTGGCTGGGGGGGACCCTCGGGCTGTACCTGCCCAGGTTGCGGGCGATGTGCGGCGACGTGCCCATCCGAGACATCGGGCTGCTCGCCAGCGAGGGCAGGCTGTCGATCCCCCTGGCCGACAACACCCCCGAGGGGGTGGCCGAGATCACCTCCAACTTCCTGGAATTCATCCCCGCCGACCAGCACGGCTCGGACAGCCCCGACATCCTCCGCGCCCACCAGGTCGAACGCGGGCAGGAGTATTTCCTGGTCGTGTCCAACTGGGCGGGGCTGCTGCGGTACGCCATCGACGACCGCGTGAGGGTCACCGATTTCTGCGGCGACTGCCCCATGTTCGAGTTCCTCTCCCGCGGGCGGCACTGCTGCTCGATCACCGGCGAGAAGATCACCGAGCACCAGGTGGTCGCCGCCATGGACGCCGCCGCCCGGACCGCCGGCGTGCATGTGGACACCTTCATCCTCCAGGGGCATTTCGCCGACCCGCCCTACTACGAGCTGCGCATGGAGCCCGTCGAGGGCGCCGACGCCGACCAGCTTGCCCGGGGGATGGACCGGCAGCTCTGCCGGCTGAACGTCGAGTACGAGGGAAAGCGGCATTCCGGGCGGCTCGGGCCGATCCACGTGACCGTCACGGCCCCCGGCGACCTGACCCGCGACGAGGTCCGCCAACTCGCCGCCGGCGGGGCGGGGGAGCAGTTCAAGCACAAGTACCTGATGACACACGTCCTGCAGGATGGTGGTCTCTAACGACAGGAACCGGGAACGGGGAACCGGGAACGGGGACAGGAACGGGGAACCGGGACGGGAACCGGGAACGGGGAACCGGGACGGGAACCGGGAACGGGGACGGGAACCGGGACGGGAACCGGGGAGACTAAAGCCCACGCATCGCCATGCGTGGGCTTTACCGGATCCCGCGCCGGGAACGGGAGGCGCTTCGGATCCTGACGTCGCCGCCCTGCGATTTGCTACCCGCCCTCCGTGGTTTGTAGTAGAATATCCTCGGTTCCCGGCTCCCGGTTCCCGGTTCCCGGTTCCCGGTTCCCGGTTCCCGGTTCCCGGTTCCCGGCTCCTGGTTCCCGGTTCCCGGCTCCCGGTTCCCGGTTCCTTTCCGTTCGGAGTGACGATGTCGGAATTGCTTTTTCACGGAGCGGCCCGTCGCACGACGGGTTCGATGCACATCCTGATTCATGACGGAATGCGGGTGAGCCTGGACTGCGGTCTGTATCAGGGCCGGCGCATCGAGTGCAGGGAGTTGAACCAGGAGTACCCGGTTTCCCCCCGCAAGCTGGACGCGGTCGTGCTCTCCCACGCGCACATCGACCATTCCGGGCGGCTGCCGGGGCTGGTCAAGCGGGGGTTCGGCGGGCCCGTCTACGCCACGCCGGCGACGCGCGACCTGTGCGGGATCCTGCTGCCGGATTCCGCCCACATCCAGGAGGAAGACGCCCGGTACTGGAACAGGAAGCACCCCCGGTCGGAGTGGATCGAGCCGCTGTACGAGCTGGACGACGCGGCCAAGGCGCTCGAGCGATTCGAGCCGGTCTCCTACGACACGGACTTCCAGGTGGGGCGCGATCTCCGCGTGCGGTTCATCGAGGCTGGGCACATCCTCGGCTCGGCCATGGCGCTGGCGGAGATCCGCACGAACGGGGCCACACGGCGGATCCTGTTTACCGGCGACGTGGGGCGGTTCGGTCTGCCGATCCTGCGCGATCCGACCGAGCCCCTGCCGGAGTGCGACTACCTGATCACCGAGTGCACCTACGCCAACCGGCGGCACGACAACCCCACCGACATGAAGGACAAGCTCTGCCGGATCATCGCCGAGACCCGCCAGGCGGGGGGGAAGGTGATCATCCCGGCCTTTTCGGTGGGGCGGACGCAGACGATCATCTACTTCATCCTCCAGTTGTTCACGGAGGGCAGGCTGGCGGAGCTGCCGGTATACGTGGACAGCCCGCTGTCGACGCGGGCGACGGAGGTGTTCGGCAACCACCCGGAGGTCTACGACCGCGAGGCGCTGCGGAACTGGGGGCGCGAGGGGGACCTGTTCGGCCTGGACGGCGGGCCCGTGCGGTACATCACCGACGTGGACGACTCGAAGGCCCTCAACTACCGCGACGAGCCGTGCGTGATCCTCTCGGCCAGCGGCATGTGCGAGGTGGGGCGGATCCTGCACCACCTGAAGAACCACATCGAGGACGACAGGAACACCGTGGTGATCGTGGGGTTCATGGCCCAGCACACGCTGGGCCGGCGGATCGTCGAACGCCGCGAGGAGCTGAAGATATTCGGCAAGCTCTATCGCATGCTCGCCCGGGTGGAGGTGCTCAACGGCTTCAGCGCCCACGCCGACGCCGAGGAGTTCCGCCGGCTGTATACGCCGTTGGCACGCCGGCTGCGGCGGGCGTTCGTGGTCCACGGCGAGGATTCCCAGCCCCCGGCCATGAAGGCCATGCTGGAGGAGCTGGGCTGCCGCGACGTCGTCATCCCCGACCCGGCCGACCGATTCGAGATCTGACAATGTGCAGGGCGGGGGTCCTGTTGACTCAACCACCGACTCCGTCCCAGGGGACGATGAAGGTGTCGAAGTCGAACCTGGGGTCGGCGGAGGCGTCGACGGGAACGGCGTTGTTGCCGTAGACGGTGTAGACGTCGTCGTCGTTGACGCCGGCCTTCGAGTTGGCGCCGGGGGTGCCCATCCTGGCCTTGTGGAACTTGACGCTGCCCTGGTAGGACAGGCAGTTGAACCCGTCCTTCTCATGGTTGGAGGGCGCGTTGAAGTCGTTCCTGCTTCTCCAGTAGATCCGCCCCGGCCTGCTGGTGCCGCTGTTGCGTGCCCGGCCGTTCTTGTACGCCACGATCACGAAGCTGCCCTGCTCGGGCTCCTGGGTCAGCGGGGCCTTGTTGGCAGCGAGGTCGTCGGGGTCCTCGGAGTCGCTATACGGCTTGTGCAGCCCGTAGGAGAAGTTGGCATTGCTGACCCATGACGTGCGCAGAAAGAGACCGGGACGGCTCGGGCTCAGCCGTCCCGGTCGCAGTGCTATGCCGCGTTGACGCCGCGGGTTCTTACTTGATCCAGGGGTCGATGAAGGTGTCGAATTCGTTCTTGGGCATCAGGTCCTGGCAGGGGACGTTGGTGTCGCCGTAGGTGCAGAAGACGTCGTCGTTATTGGCGCCCGCCTCCGAGTTGGCGTCAACGGTGCCCATCTTCGCCTTGTGGAACTTGACGCTGCCCTGGAACGACAGGCAGTTGAAGCCGTCGTCCTTGTGGTTGGTGGGCTTGTTGCAGTTGGTGTCCGACGACCAGTGGATGCGCCCGGGCCGGCTGCCGCCGTTGCCGGCGCCGGCGATCTTGCCGTTCTTGTCCGTCAGGATGACGAAGCTGCCCTGCGCGGGCTCCTGCGTCAGCGCCGTCGTATTGAACTTCGTTTTGTCGTCGGAGGCCGGGGCCTCTTCCTTGTGGTACGGCCTGTGCAGGCCGTAGGAGTAGTTGGTCCTGTGTACCCACCCGTACTTCAGCAGGTTGGTGGTGACGACCTTGGACCGCTCCCTGTAGTCCCCGTCGGAGGGGCACTCGAACACCTTCTCACTGGCGCCGGCCTTGATCAACAGCCACATGCTCTGCATGCCATTGGTGCCGAGCTTCGGCTTGTCCCAGATGTCGTTACTGTGCATGCTGTTGGTGATGGTCTGGGACGAATCGCCCCACGTGTACAACAGCGGGAACGCCTCGTGCTCGGTGCTGTAGATGAGGATCTGCTTGCCGATGCTGTTCGCGTTTGCCCCGCAGATCGACCTTCTCGCCAGTTCCATGGCCCGGCCGAGAGTGGGCATCAGGATGGTCACCAACAGGGCGATGATCGCCACAACCACCAGCAGCTCAACCAGCGTGAATCCTTTAGATCGCTTCATCCGCGACCTCCTTCCTTCCCCCCGTATCCACAAGTCTTCGGTCGGGAAACAAGGCCTGCGGCGCAGAATCTGGATCATAAGTTCCACGCTGCGGTTGTGGCCGCATGGCCTGTCCGACGTTGCCCAATTGACCCGTCCTTCATCCGGTCAATGACGACTACAGGCCCGGGCGCCGATCGCCTCGGAAATCGGTGAACCTGTAGCGAAGCTCGTGTCGTAAGCGGGCTGATTCCGTTTGTCCGCTCGACGGACTATCGGCACTGCCCGGCCGTCCGTCGGCGTGACCGGCTCGCCTTGACCTCTGGCCGTACTCCGGCTCGCCGGTTCTTGATGGTGGGGGTGGCAGTGGATGGTATGAGTTATGGAATAGGCCATCCTGCAACTGTCGCCAGCCACCATCAACGTACTCAATGTACCACCACGTGTGGCACTCTGTCAACGTATGTTGACGCAAAATATTCACGTGCCCGGCCCCGGCGCCCCGGCCCGGGGGGCCGCAAGTCGCGCGCAAGCATCGCAAATGCCGCCGTGTCCCGGCCTTCCGCCCTGGGTTGGGAGGCCGCCCAGGTTTCATGCAGAACCTGCCGCCAACACCCGATAAGAGAGACAACGCCCGTGGAACGCCCGCCCGGCGGCGGCCGGTGCGCCAGGGCGGGAGGACCACGCGGTCCGGATGACGCGGTGAGGCGAGAGGTCGTGATCCAAGAGGTGAGTCCATGGCGTCCCTGGCCTCGGTAAAGGAACTTCTGAACCGTCATGGCCAGCGGCACCTTCTGGCGTTCTACGGGGAGCTGCCCCGCCCACAGCGGCAGGGGCTTCTGAAGCAGATCGCCTCGATCGACTTTGTCCGCCTCGACGCCCTGATCCGATCGCACGTGCTCGTCAAACCCCCGGTGCACATCCCCGAGGACCTCCAGCCCGCCCCGATCCGCCCGGCCTGCCCGGCCGACGAGGCGACGCGGTCGGCCTATGCCGAGGGGCGGCGCGCGGGCGAACGGCTGATCGCCGACGGCAAGGTCGCCGCGACGGTCGTCGCCGGCGGCGCGGGCACGCGGCTGGGCTTCGACGGGCCCAAGGGCTGCCTGGCCGTCACGCCCGTCAAGCGCAAGAGCCTCTTCCGGGTCTTCGCCGAGCAGATCCTCGCCACCTCGCGGCGCTACGGGTCCGCGGTGCCGTGGTACGTCATGACCAGCCCGGACAACGACGCGGCCACGCGGGAATTCTTCGACGAGCACGAGTTCTTCGGCTTGCCGCCGGCGGACGTGTTCTTCTTCACCCAGGGCCAGATGCCCGCGATCGATGCCAAAGGCAGGATCCTGCTGGCGGAGAAGGACCGGATCGCCTGGAGTCCCGACGGGCACGGGGGCAGCCTGTCCGCCTTGCGCAACAGCGGCGCCCTGGACGACATGGCCCGGCGGGGCGTGGAGCACATCTCGTATTTCCAGGTGGACAACCCCCTGGTCCGGTGCGTCGATCCGCTGTTCATCGGCCTGCACGCGGCGGCCGGGGCGGGCATGAGCGCCAAGGCCCTGCCCAAGCGCGAGCCCACGGAAAAGGTCGGCAACTTCTGCCTGGCCGACGGGAAGGTGACGGTGATCGAGTACTCCGACCTGCCGGAGGAGCTCGCGTATGCCACCAACGACGACGGGCGTCTGCGGTTCAACGCCGGCAGCATCGCGATTCACGTCCTGTCGCGCACGTTCGTCGAGGAACTGACCCAGGGCGGCTCGTGCCGCCTGCCGTTCCACCGGGCGGAAAAGGCCGTCCCCTACGTCGACCCCGCCGGCAACAAGGTCACCCCCGAGACGCCCAACGCCTTCAAGCTGGAGATGTTCATCTTCGACGCCATACCCCTGGCCGAGGCCGCCGTCGTGTTGGAGACCGTCCGCAGCGAGGAGTTCTCCCCGGTCAAGAACGCCTCCGGGCACGACTCCGTCGCCACCTGCCTGCACGACCAGATCCGCCGCGCCGCCGACTGGCTCGAGACGGTCGGCATCACCGTCCCGCGCGACGCCGAGCGCGATTTCGCCGCCGCCGTCGAGATCAGCCCCCTGTTCGCCCTGGAGCCGGGGGACCTGATCGGCAAGATCGATCCGGCCATGACCATCCGCCCGGAGCAGGAAGTGTACCTGGAGTAGGAGCGCGGGGTGCGCGTGGGGCCCGTCGAGGGTTTGCGAAACCGCAAGCGGCAGACCGGGAAGACGGTCACGGGGAGGTTTGGATGACGGCCGGGGCGGTCTGCCCGCCCCCAGCGGGCGTCTGACTGCCTTCGGCGGGGGCGTCCGGCCTCCGGCCGCGCCGTCCGCCGCGCCGTCCCCTGCCGCCGCGGCCCGGGTCCTGGCCTTCCTCGCTGGAGGAGCCGCCCCGGCCCGGCATGAACGATCGGGACTCCTGCCGGATCATCTCCCACCGTTCCTGCGCGCTGAGCTGGCCGTCGCCGTCGGCGTCGTACTTCTCGGTGAGCTTCTTCAGGTAGGCCTGGGTCTCGTCGGCGCTGACCTGCCCGTCGCCGTCGGTGTCCATCTCCTGGCGGCGGCGGTCGAGTTCCTGGCGGGCCTGGTCCGTGGCGACGCGGCGTTCCTCGTCGCTCAACTGCCCGTCGCCGTCGCGGTCCCAGCGGTTCTGCCATTCCTGCATCCGCTGCCGGGCCTGCTGGGCCACGTCTTCCCACTGCTTGCGCTCGGCGTCGGCGGCGGCTTGTTCCTGCTCGTTGAGCTTGCCGTCGCCGTCCTTGTCGTGGCGGCGGATGGTCCATTCCTCCATCCGCCTGCGGGCTTCCGCCTGCTGCTGTTCGCGTTCGGCCTGCAGCTCCTTCTCGTCGAGCTGCCCGTTCTTGTCGGCGTCCCAGCGGTCCAGGCGATCCTTCTCCTGCCGGTCGCGCCAGTCCTGGTACATGGCCCGCCTCTCGTCGCCGCTGATCTGCCCGTCGCCGTTGGTGTCGTACTTTTCGAGCATCTCCTTGCGGCGCTGCTCGTCGGCGGCGCGCTGGTCGGCCTGGGCCTTCTCCATCGCCGCCCGTTCCTTCTCGTCGAGCTGCCCGTCGCCGTTGGCGTCGTACTGGCGGTTTAACTGCCCGAAGCCCCAGCCCTGGTCGGCGCCCGGGGCGCGGAGCTTGCGGGAGAGATAGCGGTTGGCCTCGTCGCGCTCCGCGCCGGTCAGCTTGCCGTCGCGGTTCTTGTCGAACAGCTTCAGGAGGCTCTGGCGGATGCCCTCCCGGTACTTCTCGGCCTCGGCCCAGGACAGCTTACCGTTCTTGTCGGCGTCCAGGGCGACGGCCGCCTCCCAACTGTCGTAGGAGCGGACGAACCCGTCCTTCTTGCTGGAGGCGGCCTGGTATTCCTCGGTCGTCAGCACGCTGTCTACGCCGGCGGCGGCGAAGAAGCGGTCGCGTTCCCTTCCCTGCGTGTAGGTGTCGAAGAGGTCCTTGACGTGGTCGACGGCGGGCTGGGAAGTCGCCGGCTCGGCCGGGCGGCTCGACCGCCATTGGGCCGGGGCCGGTACGGACGCCAACAGGATCGCCGCGAGGGAGGACAGCAGGAGTCGAGTGCCCATCATGTTTCCTTTCGCGAGGTGTGCGTCAGGATCGGAAACGTCCTTGCGAAGCGCCATGTACTGGTTATATACGCGGTCTACAGACTATTATTGCCGCTTCCGGGCCGATCCGGAAGCCCCATTTCACCGTCCCGCGCCCCGCCGGCGAGACGGAAAGGAGAACCGCCATGCAAAGGCGTATCGCGATTGCGCTGATCCTGCTGACGGCCGCGGCCTCGCTGCCCCTGGCCGGCGTCGCCCGCGCGCAAGTGGAAAGGGACCTGACCACCACCCCGGCACAGGCCCCCTCCGCGGATGCCGGGCGACGTCCCGCCACCGCCACGGACGTGGCCGAGCTGACCGAGGAGATCCGCCTGGCGTCGCGCATGGCGGCGGTGTTCAGTTGTCTGGCCCTGGTCGGCGTGCTCTGGGTGGGTTGGTCGCAGCGTGCCATCGCCCGCAACCAGGTGGAGCTGGCGGCGCTGATCCAGGACGTCGGGCGGCGGGGGGATTGACCGCCCGCGGGCCCGGCATGCGGGCTGGGAGAATGCCGATGAGATGGGCGCTGAGCGTGACGATGGCGGCGGCGATGCTCGCCGCGGGTTGGGAGGCGACGGCCATGGGCGAAGAGGCGAAGGCGGCCCTGTCCGCCGAGCGGATGGACGCGCGGATCCAGGAGCACCGGACGGCCGAGGTGGCGCTGACGGTCGAGGGCCCGGACGGGGAGCCCCTGGCCGCTCAGGCGGTGACCATCCGGCAGGTGCGGCACAAGTTCCTGTTCGGCTCCAATGCCTTCCGCGTGGAAGGCCTGCGCGAGCCCGCCATGGAGCGGGCGTATCGCAAGCGGTTCTCCGACCTGCTCAACTTCGCCACGCTGCCGTTCTACTGGGGAAGCTACGAGCCCCAGCAGGGCAAGACCAGCAAGGACCGCCTGACGAAGATGGCCCAGTGGTGCCGGTCGGAGGGCATCCGCACCAAGGGCCATCCGCTCTGCTGGCACACGGTCGTGCCCCCGTGGCTGCAGGGCAAGGAGCCCGCCGAGGCCGAGGCCCTCCAGTGGGCGCGGATCGAACGCGACGCGAAGGACTTCGCCGGCCTGGTGGACACCTGGGACGTGGTCAACGAGGCCGTGGTCATGCCGGGCTTCAACAAGCCCAATCCCATCAGCCGATTGTGCAAGAGTGTGGGGCAGGTTGAGCTGATCAAACGTGCCTTCGACCACGCTCGCAAGGCCAACCCCACCGCCACGCTGCTGCTGAATGACTTCGACGTCAGCCCGCGCTACCAGAAGCTCCTGCGCGAGTGCCTGGACGCCGGGGTGCCCATCGACGTGATCGGCATCCAATCGCACATGCACGCGCAGTACTGGGGGCCCCAGAAGGCCTGGGAGGTCTGCGAGCGGTTCGCCGGGCTCGGCAAGCCGCTGCACTTCACCGAGCTGACCATCCTGTCCGGCAAGGACAAGACCGACCAGGACTGGATGGGGCATCACCCGGGGTGGGATTCGACCCCGGAAGGCGAGAAGCTCCAGGCCGAACGCGTCGCCGAGCTGTATACGGTGCTGTTCTCCCACCCGTCGGTGGAGGCGATCACGTGGTGGGACTTCTCGGACGAGGGGGCTTGGCAGGGCGCCCCGGCCGGGCTGGTCCGCAAGGACATGTCCCCCAAGCCCGCCTACGACGCGCTGATGAAGCTCGTCAAGGGCGCGTGGTGGACCCGGGAGGTCAAGCAGACCACCGATGAGAAGGGGCGGGTGACGTTCCGCGGGTTCCTGGGCGACTACACGGTAGAGGCGCCCGCGGGCAAGGGCGCGTTCGCTCTGGATCGCAGCGGGAAACGGCGGGTGAGCGTGACGGTTCGCCCGCGGATTCCTGAATAACGGATGAAGGGAACGTTGTTGGTTAGGGGGCGCAGCCCCCGGCCACGAGGGCCGGGGGCGAAATAGAGAGGCAACAACCAGGGGTGGATTGCAGGGAGTTGCGGCGTGAGCCCCACGGTCTACATCCTGTCCCGGAACCACTTTGACAATACCTGGCGGCGGTGCTGGGATCGCCCTTACGACTGCGGCGGGGCCGGCTACGTGGGATACGTCACGGTCGAGCGGGCGGTGACGGACGCCATGCTGGCGATCGCCTCCCGCGACGATGGGTACAGTTTCGAGATCGAATCGTCCCGGCTGCTGCGGCGGTACGTCCAGGACAACCCCGATTCGCTGGAGGCGCTGAAGGGGCTGTGGGAGCGGGGCCGGTTTGCCCTGCTGGGCTCGGGCGAGGTGATCCCCGACGCGAACATGACCCGGGGCGAGACGCTGGTGCGGAACCTCGCCGAGGGCATCTGGTGGTGCGAGGAGGCATTCGGCCGCCGGCCGACGGTCGGTTGGCACGCGGACGGCTTCGGCTCGTCGGGGCAGTTCCCGCAGATCTTCGCCGGCGTCGGTCTGCGGTGGATCGCCGCCCTGAGCTACAGGACCCCCAGCCGGGACTACTGGCGGGGCCTGGACGGCACGGTCGCCTTCATCGGCAAGCTGCCGAACCAGTACGTGGTGGACTACGTCAAGTATCCGCCGTGCCCGCAGTGCGGCGGGGCGGGCTGTGAGGCGTGCGGCGGATACGGGCTGCACTTCATCCGCCGGCTCGAAGCGGGCACGTGGATCGACGATCTGACTGCCGCCGCGGCGACGCTGACGTTCTTCGGCGAGGAAGTCCTGCCGCCGGAGGATCTGCCCCGGGCCGTGGCCGAGCATGAGAGCCCCGTCCGGCACGTCTTCGGCACGCACGAGACGCTGCGGGGGATCCTCGCCGATCGCATCGCCGCCTGCGACCACCCGCCGGCGGAGCAGGTCTCGCCGGAGCCGGACGGCAATCCGACCACCTCGGGCTGCTTGGTCAGCCGGATCGAGTTGAAGCGGCGGCACCGGTTTGCCGAGGCGGCGCTGACGCTGGCGGAGACCCTGGCGGCCCTGACGGGGCGGGCGGCGACGGAGGTGCCGATCGACCTGCCGCGGACCCAGGCGGAGATTCCCGGGCGGATCGCCCCCTGGGAGGCCAGCCGGGAAGGCAGCGCGCCGGACCTGCCGCCCCTGCGCGATCTGTGGCGGGACCTGTGCTTCGGCGCCTTCCACGACGCCCTGCCTGGCACGCTGATCGACCCGGCCTATGACGAGGTGATGGACCTGTACGACCACCTGGAAGACGCCTGCGCCGCTCATCTTCGCCGTGGGGACGGGACGGGGCGGACGCTGTTCAACGCCGTCGCCAAGGCGGGTGGGGTCCGCGAGATCTGGCCCGTCGTCGCGCTGCCGGAGGGGCCCCTCGCCCTCCGCGTGGGCGGGCGGGAGGTGCCCGTCCTTGATCGGACGACCACCGCGGCGGGGACGGAACGGCTCTGGGCGGACCTGCCCGCGATCGCCCCCGGCGCCGGCGTCGACGTCGAGGTCGTCCGGGCCGGTCCGGGTGGGCGTGAGACCATCGAGGACGAGATCATCCGCTGGTCGGGCGAGCACATCGCCGTCGAGGCCGGGGCCGGCGGGGTGATCGACCTGCGGTGCGATGGGCAGACGTGCCTGCACCGCGGGGGGTGGGGCGTGGGCGAGCTGATCGTGGAGAAGGACATCGGCGACCCGTGGGCGACGCGCGACCCGGACCGCCCGCGTCGCGGCACGGCCTCCACGGCCCGCCGCGTCTCCGCGGCCCGCACCGGCCGCTGCCTGGAGCTGACCTACGAGGGCACTGACCCCGGCGCCGAGCCGCGATACCAAGCCCCGGACCCGATGGTCCTCCGCCTCCGCTGGCGGCAGCGGTGGCGGTTCTACCGCGATCACCCTTACGTGGACCTGCGGACCGAGATCGACTGGTCCAGCTACCACCGCCGCATCCGGATCGCCTTCCCGACCGGCTGGCCGACGGAGGAGCTGTGGACGGAGGTTCCCTGCGGTGTGCTGAAGCGGCCCCGGTACGAGATGGGCCCGACCGGCTGGAACAATGCCGGCGGCGACTGGCCCGCGGTGGGCTGGGGCGGCGTGGAATACGGCGGGGCGGGGGTGGCCGTGCTCAACCGCGGCACGCCGTCGTATCGCTGCGAGGATGGCACGGTGCTGGTATCGGTGCTCCGCTCGCCCGCCTTCCCCAACTGCCTGGAGGAGCCCGATTCCTACTCCGCCCCCGCCTACGAGCGGATGCGCGACCCGGGCCGGTACGTCTTCGAGCACCGCATCGTCCCCTACGCCGGGACGTGGGCGGATGCCGGCATCGTCGAGCAGGCCGAGGCATTTGGCGCCCCGGTCGCCCTGACCGACTCGCCCGGCCCCGCCGCCGGCCTGAGCGGCCTGCCCGTCGGCGTCCTGATCTCGGCCGTCAAGCCCGCGCGCAAGGGGAAGGGCCTCGTGATCCGCCTGGTCGAGATGACCGGCAGGGCCCGGCGGTTCGAATTGGGCGTCCCGGGGGCGTTCGCCTCGGCGGTGGCGACGAACCTGCTGGAGGACGAGTTGTCTGCCCTGGAGATCAGCGACCGAGGCGTGGCGATTGAGATCGGTCCGTGGCGGGTTCTGACGTTACTCTTGCGGCGATGATGTCCTGATCGCCGTTTAGCGGTCGCCGGTACGGCGACCTGAAGGCGGTCGTGCCGACCGCCGCTAAACGTGCGAGGAAACCGTGCGATCGTTCAGGTCACCACCAACTGCAGATCCGTCCGTCGGAGGGTCTGGTGTCGGGCCCAGGCGGGGTCGGTTTCGGGGAAGTCCTCGCGGTAGTGGACGCCGCGGGTCTCGGCGCGGCGGTAGGCGCACTCGACGACCAGCAGGGCGGCGGTGAGCATGTTCTGGACCTCCCACCCGGCGGGGTCGAAGAATTCCTTGTCCAGCACGTACCGCCCCCAGAAGCAGATGATCTCGCGCGCCTCGGCCAGGCGGGCCCCCAGGCGGGCGATGCCGGCGTTGCGCCACATCACCGAACGCAGCGAGTTGCGGATGTCGGCCAAGTCCAGTTGCGTCCGGTCGGACGGCGGGTTGGCCGAGACGATCCGCCGCGCGGTGAAGCGGGTGTTGCCGGTGGCGGCCTCCTCGCCGGCCAGACGCCCGCACGCCTCTCCCAGCACCAGCGCCTCCAGCAGCGAGTTGCTCGCCAGGCGGTTGGCGCCGTGCAGGCCCGTGCACGAGACCTCCCCGCACGCCCACAGCCCCGGCAGCGACGCCCTGCCGTCGGCGTCCACCTTCACCCCGCCGATCATGTAATGGGCGGCCGGATGCACCGGGATCGGGTCTGCCCCCGGGTCCAGGTCGAAGTCCTCGCACAGCTTGGAGATCTGGGGGAACCGCCGCCGGAAGGCCTCGGCGCCGATGGGCCGGACGTCCAGGAACACGTGGGTGGAGTGCGTGCGGAGCATCTCGGACAGGATGGCCCTGCTGACCACGTCGCGGGGGGCGAGCTCGCCCTGCTCGTGGTAGTCGGGCATGAACCGCCGGCCCTGGCGGTCGACCAGGTGGGCGCCCTCGCCGCGAACGGCCTCGCTGATGAGGGCGCGCGTGGCCCCGGCCACGTACAGCGTGGTCGGGTGGAACTGCATCATCTCCATGTCGGACAGCTCGGCGCCGGCGCGGAAGGCCATGACCGGCCCGTCGCCGGTGGCGCAAGCGGGGTTGGTCGTCTCCCGCCACAGCATCCCCGCCGCCCCGGCCGCCAGGATGGTCTGCCGCGCCCAGACCATCTGGAGCCCGTAGCGGGCGTGGTACGTCAGCGCCCCGACCACGGCGCCCTGATCGTCCGGGTCGGTGACCAGGTCCACGGCGAAGCAGTTCTGGTAGATCTTCAGGTTCGCCGTGGACGCGGCGCGGGCGATGAGGGTCTCGGCCAGGTGCTTGCCGGTGGCGTCGCCGTGGGCGTGGACGATCCGCGAGGCGGAGTGCCCGCCCTCGCGTCCCAGGGCGGGCCGGCCCCCCTGGCGGTCGGCGGGCAGGCCCCAGCGGATCATCTCGCCGATCACCTCCGGGGCCGCGCCCACCACGCGCCGGATCACCTGCTCGTCGCCCAGGCCGGCGGCGCAGGAGATCGTGTCGGCGACGTGCGCGTCGATGGTGTCGGACTCGTCCAGCACGGCGGCGATGCCGCCCTGGGCGTCGTACGTGTTGGACTGGCGAAGGTCGCCCTTGGTGATGACGATCACCTGCCCCGCGCCGGCGGCCGCCACGGCCGCACGCAGCCCGGCGGCGCCGGCGCCGATCACCAGAACGTCGGTGAAGATGTGCCCGATGTCCCTGCTGTCGAAGCTGAGCAGGTATCGGCGCTGTAGGAACGGCTTATCCATCCGCGCGATTCTAATGACGCCGGCGGACCCAATGCAACATACCGTTGCATCGAGCCGGCTCCCCCGGCATCCTGTGGGCGAACCGAAGGTCTGTGAAAGGAATGATTGGATGCCATCCCGAGTGACGTTGGCTTCGGCCCGGCCGAAGGAGCTCCGCGCCGACGCGACGCTGCCGGCCCTGCTGAAGCGGATGTTGAAGCGGTGGGGGTTCCGCAAACGGTTCGCCGGCAAGCGCGTGGCGATCAAGATGCACCTGGGCGGCGGCCTGGGGTTTTCCACCATTCACCCGCTGCTGGTGCGGATCGTGGTGCAGGCGGTCAAGGACGCCGGCGGCAGGCCGTTCGTGACGGACTCGCCCGGCGCGGTGGCGACGGCGGCGGCCCGGGGGTACACGGCCGAGGTGCTGGGCGCGCCGCTGGTGGCGGTGGCGGGCCCGGCCGACAAGTTCGTCTACCCGCGCAAGGTGAACTACCGCACGCTCAAGACGGTGAACCTGGCGGGCAACGTCCTGGACGCCGACGCGATGATCGTGCTCAGCCACGGCAAGGGGCACGGGCACAGCGGCTTCGGCGGGGCGGTCAAGAACATCGCCATGGGGTGCGTGGACGGGCGGACGCGCGGCGGCATTCACCGCCTGATGAGCGCCGCCTTCGAGTGGCACACGGACAAGTGCACGGGTTGCCTGCTGTGCCGCGACAACTGCCCCAACGACGCGATCACGTTCAAGAACGGCAAGATCTCCATCTCCGACCACGCCTGCAAGTACTGCATGCACTGCCAGTTGGCCTGCCCCTCCAAGGCCATCACCATCGACCAGCGCGGCTACCGGTACTTCCAGCACGGCATGGCGGCGACCGTCCGCCAGACCCTCAACGCCTTCGCCGGCGGCGCGGTGTTCTACATCACCGCGCTGTTGCAGATCACGCCCTTCTGCGACTGCTGGGGGTTCACGACGCCCTCGATGGTGCCGGACATCGGCATCATCGCCGGAGACGACATCACCGCCGTCGAGACGGCGGCGCTGGACCTGATCCAGGCCGAGGACTTCATCGAGGGCTCCCTGCCGTCGCCCTTGCGCCGCAGCGGCGGCGGGCACCTGCTGGAGCAGATCCACGGCAAGGACCCGTACATCCAGATCGAGGAGTGCATCAAGCTGGGCCTGGGCGACGGGCGGTACAGGCTCTCGGCCGTGCGGTGACCGGCCCGCCGGCCCGCGCGAAAAAGCGTGCCGAACTGTTGAAAAGGTCTCGCCGATGCATTAGAAGGCCTGATGCGCGCGTTGCCCCCGCCGGCCGGCGGCGGGAAGGCGGACCATGAACCTGGGTGTCCTCAAGACGTTCTGCGACCTGGTGGATTCGGCCAGCTTCTCGAAAGCGGCCGAGATCAACCTCATCTCCCAGTCCGCCGTCTCCCAGCAGGTGGCCAGGCTGGAGCGGGAGCTGGGGACGCAGTTGGTCAGCCGGGGTCGCGGGCTGGTGGCGCCGACGGAGGCGGGCAAGGCCTTCTACCGCGGGGCGCGCGACATCCTGCGGCGGTACGAATCGCTGGTGGGGGAGGTCCGCAGCGCCGCGGACATGATCCGGGGCGTGCTGCGGGTGGGGACGATCTACTCGGTGGGGATGTACTGCCTGGACCCCTACGTCAAGCGGTTCATCCAGGCCCACCCGGAAGTGACGGTCCGGGTGGAGTACATGCGGGCCCACAGCATCTACGCCGCCGTGGCGAATGCGGAGATGGCCCTGGGCGTCGTGGCCTACCCCGAGCGCCACCGCGCCATCGAGATCATCCCGTTCATCACCGAGCAGCTCGTGGCCGTGTTCGGGGTCGAGCACCCGCTGGCGCGGCGGCGGACGATCGACGCCACGGAGCTGGAGGGGGAGGACTTCGTCGCCTTCGAGCCGGACGTGCCCACGCGCCGGCACATCGACCGCCGGCTCAAGGCCGAGAAGGTGGCGGTGAATGTGACCATGGCCTTCGACAACAACGAGACGCTCAAGCGGGCGGTGGAGATCGGCGTGGGCGTGACCATCCTGCCGCGCAGCGTGATCGACCGGGAGGTGGCGGCGGGGAGCCTGGCGTTCGCCGAGTTCCGCAACAGCCGCAAGTGGGTCCGCCCGCTGGGCATCCTCCGCACCCGTGGCCGGGCCTCCACGCCCGCCGAAAGCAAGTTCCTGGCGATGCTCAAGACGCCGGACTAGACCTTCACCGCGAACCGCTCGCCCTTCTTGACGCCGGCGAGGAAGGCCGCCAGCAGGTCGGCGGTGTGCCGCAGGTCGCGCAGGTCCAGCATCTCCACGGTGGTGTGCATGTACCGGTTGGGCACGCTGACCACCGCCGAGGGCACCCCGCCGTTGTGGGTGTAGATCGCCATCGCGTCCGTCCCGCCCGTCAGGCTGAACGCCTCGAACTGCAAGGGAATCTTCGCCGCCTTGGCCGCCTTGCGGAGGCGCTCGATCAGCACCGGGTGGTTCTCCCTGCCGATCGCGAGCGTCGGGCCCTTGCCCATCTGGACCTCCCCGTGCTGCTTGAGGTCGATGCCCGGGGTGTCGGTGGCGTGGGTGACGTCGACCACCAGGGCGGCGTCCGGCCTGACGTTGACGACGGTCATCCGCGCGCCGCTGAGGCCCACCTCCTCCTGGACCGAGCTGCACGCGTAGACCGCGGCGGCGGGGCGCTTGCCCACCAGCAGGCGCAGCGTCTCGATCGCCACCCACGTGCCGACGCGGTTGTCGAACGCGCGGGCCACCGCCACGTTGCGGTTGAGCATCTCGAAGTCGTCCACGAACGTGATCGGGTCGCCCACGGAGACCCGCTTGCGGGCGTCCGCCTTGTCGCGGGCGGCGATGTCCACGTACGACTCGTGCATCTTGGGAGCCTTGGCGTCCTTGTCCTGGTCCCGCAGGTGAATGGCCGGGGCCGCGATCACCCCGCGGACCACGCCCTTGGCGGTGTGGATGTTCACCCGCTTGCCGCGGACCAGGGCCGGGTCCACCCCGCCGATCCGCTGGACGTACACGAAGCCCTTGTCGTCGATGTACTTGACCATCAGGCCGATCTCGTCGACGTGCCCGTCGATCATGATCTTCGGGTCGCCGCCGGGATTCAGCACGGCCACCGCGTTGCCGTAGGCGTCCGTGTGCACCTCGTCGGCGAACTGCCGGGCGTAGTCGCACCAGATCCGCTGCCCCGGCGACTCGTATCCGCTGGGCGTGGGGGACGACAGGAGCTGTCGGAGGAAGTCCAGTGATTCCTTGCGCATGATGGCGATCTCCACTGGCGGCCCGGGGTGGCGGCGGCCGCGGCTTGGCGATCCTATGCTCCGCGGCCCAGGGCTGTCGAGCGCAAATGCGCCCCCGCCGCGGCGCGAGGATTTTGCGCCGCCGCGGTTGGGGCATGTCCATATAATGCCCTGACATGAAGGAAGAATCCCTCCGAGCGCTGCTGGCGGCCGTGCGCGAAGGCGCCGTCGACGTCGATCGGGCGGTCGAGGAGCTGCGGCGTCTGCCGTTCGAGTCGCTGGGGTTCGCGCGAGTGGACCATCACCGTGCGATCCGCTGCGGGTTCCCCGAGGTGATCTTCTGCCCGGGCAAGACGCCCGAGCAGATCGCCGCCATCTTCGCCCGCCTGGCCGAGACCGGCCACAACGTCCTGGCCACCCGGGCCGACGAGGAGGCCTACCGCGCCGTCATCGCCGTCTGCCCTGGCGCCGAGTACCACCAGCTCGCCCGGGCGATCACCCTGCGTCAGGGCGAGCAGGAGGCCCCCATCGGGCACGTGGCGTTGGTGGCGGCGGGCACCAGCGACCTGCCGGTGGCGGAAGAGGCGCGGATCACCGCCGAGGTCATGGGCCAGCGGGTGACCACGCATTACGACGTGGGCGTGGCGGGGATTCACCGGCTGCTGGGGGAGGTGGCCGAGCTGCACCAGGCCAACGTGATCGTGGTGGCGGCGGGGATGGAGGGCGCGCTGGCCAGCGTGGTGGGGGGGCTGGTGGCGGTGCCGGTGATCGCCGTGCCGACCTCGGTGGGCTACGGGGCGAGCTTCGGCGGGCTGGCGGCGCTGCTGACCATGCTCAACTCCTGCGCCGCCGGGGTGACGGTGGTGAATATCGACAACGGCTTCGCGGCCGGGTATACCGCCGCGGTAATCAACCGGCAGACCGCCAAGGGCAGAAGCGGGAACCGGGAACCGGAGAAGAAGAAGCAATAGCAGGGATGCAGGGGATGCAGGGGATAGAGGCAGGTAGTGGAAGCAGCAGCAGAAGAAGAAGAAGAGATGCAGGGGATGGGGGGAGTGGAAGTGGCCGCGGGAGTGGGTGGAGGGGCGTGTGAGCGAGATCGATGAGTGATGCTTCGGGCGAACATGGCGATTTCTTCGAGTTGGTGTCGAGCCTTTCGCAGCGGCAGCGCGAGTCGCACAAAGGCGACTTCGGGCGGGTGCTGGTGGTGGGGGGGGGCGCGCGGGATGATCGGGGCGCCGGCGCTGGCGGCCAACGCCGCGCTGCGCGGCGGGGCGGGGCTGGTGACGATCGCCGCGCCCGAGCCGGTGCAGTTGTCCGTGGCGACGCTGTGCCTGTGCGCCACGTCGATCCCGCTGTCGTGCCGCCCTGACGGGACGCTGGGGCCTTCGGCGATCCGCCAGGTGCTCGACCCGGCCGAGGAGTCCGACGTGCTGGCCGTCGGGCCCGGGATGGGCGTGTCGGCCGGGGCCGCGGGCGTGGTCCGGGCCGTTCTGGAGCAGGATGCGCCCGTCGTCCTGGACGCGGACGGGCTGAACAACCTCCTCAGCATCGACCACTGGCGGGAAATCCGGCGATGCCCGATCGTGCTGACGCCGCACCCGGGCGAGCTGGCCCGCCTGACGGGCGCGTCGCCGGCGGACATCCAGGCGGATCGCGAGCGCGCCGCGATGGACGCCGCGGGCGACTGGCTCGAACCGGCGCAGACCGACGCGCCGCTGGTGCTGGTCCTGAAGGGCGCCGGCACGGTCGTCACCGACGGGGAGATCGTCTACGTCAACGACACGGGCAACCCCGGCATGGCCACCGGCGGCACCGGGGACGTGCTGACGGGCCTGATCGCCGCCCTGATCGCCCAGGGACTGTCGCTCTGGGACGCCGCCTGTCTCGGCGCCCACATCCACGGCCTGGCGGGCGACCTGGCGGTGGAGGACCTGGGGGAGATGTCCCTGACCGCGCTGGACGTGGTCGACTATATACCGGACGCCCTCGGGCAGGCGATTGAATGAGCCACCGTCCCGCTTGCTTGACATGCCCGCCGCGCGCTTCTACGATGGCCCCTTCGCCCACACCGCCCGATTCAAGACCTCGATGAGACGCGTTTGGACCTTCATCCTGGCGGCCGCGGTGCTGACCGCCGGCTGCGACAAGACCGCCACTGTGACCACATCGCCGGCGCGGGCGGAGCGGATCGTCACCTTCTCCCCCGCCCTGACCGCCATCGCCTTCGACATGGGCCTGGGCGACCACGTGGTCGGCGTCACGCGGTTCTGCCAACTGCCGGAGGGCGTCCAGCGGAAAGAAGTCGGCGACGCCTCCAGCATCAATGCCGGCCTGATCCTGTCCGTCCGGCCCGACGTGATCTTCGCCCAGACCGACGAGGGCAAGTTCCAGGGCGTCCGCGACATCGACCCGAACGTGCGAATCGTGTCCCTGGAAATGGAGCGCCTCGCCGACGTCCTCAAGGCGATCGACCAGCTCGGCGGGGCGGTCGGGCGGGAGGACCTGGCCGATCGGGCCAAGGCACGATTCCTGGCGGACATCGAGGCGATCCGCGCGAGCGTGGGCGGGCGCGACAGGCCGCGGGTGCTGTTCGTGATGGGCACCGACCGGCCGTTCGTGGCGGGCCGCGGGACGTTCGTGGGCGACCTGATCGAGGCCGCCGGCGGGGTCAACGCCGGCAGCGACATCCCCGGGTACACGCGTTGGCTGCGGACGCAGATCGATGACATCGCCAAGGCCCGTCCGGACGTGATCCTCTGCCATACGGCCCCGGGGCAATCGGCCGCCGCCGGCGAGTACTGGCTGCAATGGAAGGACCTGCCGGCCGCTCGCCAGGGCAGGGTGTTCGTGCTCACCGACCCGGCGTGGCAGTGGCCGTCAACCCGCCTGGCGCCGCTGGGGCGGCAACTGGCGGCGATGCTGCACCCGGAGACGGCCTCCGCCCCCGCGACGGGGGGACGGGCGGAGCGTTCCGGCGACGGGCCCACGATGACGCTGGCGCTGGCGTGGATGTACCGGCTGATCGCGGCCGCCATCGTGGGGGCGGCCCTGGCGGCGGCGGGGATGGCATTGCAGGGCCTGCTCCGCAACCCGCTGGCCGAGCCGTACGTGCTGGGCATCTCCAGCGGCGCCGGCGTGGGCGTCCTGCTGGGGCTGGCGGTCGCCGCCCGCGTGGCGGTGCCGGAATGGCTGTCCACGCCCGTGCTGGCGTTCGCCGGGGCGCTGATCACCTGTGCGGCTGTGTACGCCATCGCCCAGCGCCGCGGGGTGCTGGACCCGTATTCGCTGATCCTGGCGGGGGTGATCATCAACTCGTTCAACGGGGCGATCATGCTGACGATCTACCTGTACGTGGATCCCGCCCGCATCGCCGACTTCGCCCACTGGGCGATGGGCCGGCTGCCGGATTCGGTGGACCGCTCGCTGCTGATCGTCTGCGGCGCGTGCGTGACCGCGGGGTGGGCGGTGCTGCTGCGGTCGGGGTCGGCGTTCAACGTGCTGGGCCTGGGCGACGAGGTGGCGCGGTCCAGCGGCGTGTCGGTGGCGCGTCTGCGGCTGACGACGTTCCTGTGCGTCGGCGTGATGACGGCGGCGGCGGTGGCATTGGCCGGGCCGATCGCGTTCGTCGGGCTGATCGTGCCGCACGTCTGCCGGATGGTCGCCGGGGCGGACCATCGCGTGGGCGTGGTGGTCAGCGGGGCGGCCGGCGCCGTGTTCCTGGTGGGCGCGGAGGTGCTCTGCCGCGTGGCGGGCCCGCTGATCGGCGTGAGCCTGATCCCGGTGGGCATCCTGACGGCGCTGAGCGGCGGGCCGTTCTTCATCTACCTGCTGCGGCGGAAGTTCGGGGAGGGACGGTCATGAGCGACGCGGCCCACTGCCTGTCGGTCGAGGGCCTGTCCTTCGCCTACGGGGACGGCAAGCGCGTGCTGGACGGGATCGCCCTCACCGCCCGCACGGGCCAGCTCGTCTGCCTGCTGGGCCCGAACGGCTCGGGCAAGACCACGGCCTTGCGGTGCATGTTGGGGCTGCTGAAGCCCGGCGGAGGCAAGGTCCAGCTGGACGGCAGGGCGGTGGCCGATTACACCCGCCGGCAGCTCGCGCGGGTGATGGCCTACGTGCCGCAGTTCCCGACGTCGGCGTTCGCCTTCGACTGCCGGCAGATCGTCATGATGGGCCGGTTCGCCCGCATGGGCTCGCTGGGCCTGTCCGGCGAGGCCGACCGCCAGGTCGTCCGCCAGGCCATGGTGATGACCGAGACGACGGGCTTCGCCGAGCGGACGCTGGAGGAGCTGTCCGGCGGCGAGGCGCAGCGGGTGATGATCGCCCGCGCCCTCGCCCAGCAGCCGGAGGTCCTGCTGCTGGACGAGCCGACCAGCCACCTGGACGTCCGCCACCAGATGGGCATCTACCGGATGATGGTTCGCCTGGCGCACGACTGGCCCATGGCCGTGGTGTGCGTCAGCCACGACGTGAACATGGCGGCGCGGTTCGCCGACCGGCTGGTGCTGCTGCGGGACGGGCGGGTGGTGGCGGCCGGGACCCCCGCCGAGGTCATCCGTGCGGACGTGCTCCGCGAAACGTATAGTATTGAGGTGACGCTGATCCAGACGGGCGCGGGCGTGCCGCTGGTGGTGCCCCGCTAGCCTGAGGAATCCGATCCGACATGACCTTTCGGCTCATCGACGGTCTGGCGAACATCCCCGACGAATGCCGCGGGTGCGTGGTGACCATCGGCAACTTCGACGGGGTCCATGTGGGGCACCAGGCCATCCTGCGCGCCGCCCGCCAGGTCGCCGACGCCGCCGCGGCGCCGCTGGCGGCCATGACCTTCGAACCGCCCGCCGGCGCCGTCCTGGCGCCCGACCACCGCCTGACGTGCATCCTCCCGATGGACACCCGCCACCGCCTGCTCGCCGAGGCCGGCGCCGACGCCGTCATCGCGGTCAACACCACGCCCGAGTTCCTCGCCATCCCAGCCGCCGACTTCATCCGCGACGTGCTCATCGCCCGCCTGGCCGTCCGCCACGTCGTCGAGGGCCGGGACTTCTGCTTCGGGCACCATCGGCGGGGCAACGTGAACACGCTGCGGGCCATGTCGGCCGAGGGCGGGTTCGGCGTGACGGTGGTTCCGCCCGTCCGGCTCGTTGTGCCCGGGCACGGGAACCTCCGGATCTCCAGCTCGCTGATCCGCCAACTGATCCTCGCGGGCGAAGTGGCCGAGGCGGGTCTGTGCCTGGGGCGTGACTACACCCTCGAAGGCCGGGTTGTCGGCGGCGAGCAGCGGGGGCGGGCGCTGCAGTTCCCCACGGCCAACATCGAGCCGGCCGACGTGATCACCCCCAGCGACGGCATCTACGCCGCCCGGGCGACCCTCGACGGGAATACCTTCCCGGCCGCCGTCTCCATCGGGTCCCGGCCCACGTTCGGGCGCAACGCCCGCGCGATCGAGGCCAACCTCGTCGGGGCCGAGGGCGACTACTACGGGCAGTGGATGGTCCTGGCGTTCATCGACCGGCTGCGGGACACGATCCGCTTCCCCGACGCCGAATCACTGCGGGAACAGATCGCAAAGGACGTCGAACGTGTGCGAGAGCTCTGCCGATAACCGTGCCGCCGTGGCCGCGGCGCTGCGCCAGGCCCGGCGGCTCGTGGTGACCACGCACGTCCGCCCGGACGGCGACGCGATCGGGTCGATGGCGGCGCTGCACTTGGCGGCGCGGTCGGCGGGCGTCGCCTCCCGGATGGTCCTGACCGACCAGGCCCCCCAGCGGTACGACTTCCTCCTGGCCGGACGCGACCCCGCCGGGTGCGGACAGTTCGCCGAGCTCGCCCGCGACGCCGACCTCGTGGTGATCGTCGACACGTGCGCGGTGCAGCAGCTCGAGTCGATCGCCGCCCACCTGCCGGCCCTGCGGGGCAAGATCGCGGTGATCGACCATCACGCCACCGCCGACGACATCGCCGATGTCGTCTGGCGGGACGAATCGGCCGGGGCCGCGGCCGTCATGGTGACCGAGCTGATGGACGAGCTGGGCTGGGCGATGTCGGCGGAGGTGGCCGAGGCCGTCGCCGCGGGCGTTTGCGCGGAGACGGGCTGGCTGCGGTACGCCAACACCGACTCCCGCGTCCTGGCGACGGTGGCGCGGTGCGTCGAGGCGGGCGTCCGGCCGGACGAGCTGTACGCGCGGCTCTACCAGCGCGACCGCCCGGAGCGCCTCCGGCTGACGGCGGCGGCGCTGGCGTCGTTGGAGCTTCATCTGGCCGGCCAGGTGGCCGTGATGACGCTGACGCGGGAGGACTTCGAGCGGACCGGCGCCGCCGACAACGAGACGGCCGAGCTGGTCAACGAGCCCCTGCGGATCGAGTCGGTGGACGTGTCGGCCCTGCTGGTGGCCCAGGCGGACGGCCGGACCCGCGTCAGCCTGCGAAGCCGCAAACTGGTGGACGTGGCGGCCGTGGCCGAGGAATTCGGCGGCGGCGGACATCCCCGCGCTGCGGGCTTCCGCACCGATGCCGTCCCCGCCGAGGCGGCGAAGAGACTCATCGACGCCTGTCGCGCGGCGCTGGAGTGACACCCGCCGGATCCCGGGCGGGATCGGCCCCGAGTTTAGCGGCGGTCGGAACGACCGCCTCCGGGGTCGCCGTGCCGGCGACCGCTAAACTGCCCTCGGAACATCCCTTCTGTCCGCCGTGGTGTCAGCGAAGCAGTTTTTCCTCCGAATTCTCCCGCCCCGCCCTTGACAGGCGTTCGGGGCCGTCCTACTCTCATCCCAGTTACAGGTTGCCCATTGCCGGGCAATTCAAAAGGGAAGGCCGTGAGAATCGGCCGCGGACGCGCCGCTGTGACCGGCGACGACCGCCGCATGAAGGCCACTGTTCCGACGCGGAGTCGGGATGGGAAGGCGCGGCGGGAGAATGACCCGGGAGCCAGAAGACCTGCCTGTGACGGACATACAGGTGTGTCCTCGCGGTAGGGGCACCCGGGCCCGATCATCCGTTCTCCGACCCCGGAACCTTGATGCCCGGTCCTTTTCGCGAGGACCGGGCTTTTTCGTTGGCGATTCCCGGGGTCCGGCCCACGCGAACTGGGTCGAGGAAGGAGCACGGAGATGGAACGGATGCAGGGGTTGGCGGTGGTTGTGGTGGCGGGTCTGGCGATTGGGGCGGGTTTGGCTTCGGCGGGTACGGGGTATGCCACCAGTCCTCTCAGCGGCGCCTCCGGCGGGACCAGCGCGGTGGCGTACGCCCCGGACGGCACGCTGTACTGCGTGGACATGATCGACGGCAGTGTGCTGGCGGTGGGGCCGGACGGCAGCACGCACAACGTGGCCGTGTCGGGCGCTTCGCTGTTCAGCGTGGGCGGGATGTGCGTCTCGGGCGACGGGGCGACGCTGTACGTCACCGACAACAAGGGCTACGGCGACGGGCTGGGCGAGCTGTACGCGGTGGACGTCGCCACCGGGGCCGCCGTCACGCTGGCGTCGGGCCTGGACACCATCGAGAACGTGGCCGTCCGGCCCACCGGCGAGCTGTTCGTCTCCGAGGCGACGGGCCTGGGTTCCTCGAACATCTACCGGATCGACCCGATCGCCGGCGGGATCGTCGAGACGGTGGTGACGGGCCTGGACTTCGGCGCCGGGCTGGGCTTTGACTCCGCCGGCAACCTCATCTACCAGCAGGCGACGTACTCGTTCATCGGCGAGGTGTACCGCCTGCCGATCACCGACGGCGGCGGCGGGCTGAGCTACGGCACCCCGGAACTGCTGGCCACGGGCCTGTCCGCGGCCTTCTCGATGGCGGTGGACAGCGAGGACGACGTGTTCGTGACCGGTTCGGGCGGGCTGTTCGAGCTGGACCGCGACGCCGGCGGGGCGTTCCTGGGCACCGCCACGGTGATCGACCCGCAGGGCTTCAGCACCGAAGCCGCCTTCTGGGCGGGCGGGTCAAACCCGTTCGAGCCCTACGCCGGCTTCGACGGCGGCAAGCTGACCTATATCCCGTCCTACGGGGCCGCGACGCTGACGACCGTCACCACCGTCCCCGAGCCGGCCGCGCTGGCGCTGCTGGGCATGGGCGCCGTCGCCCTGCTGCGGCGGCGACGGTAGGAATGAAAGGAGCGCAGCGATGAGCAGGTTGATTCTTGTCGTCCTGGCGGCCGCGGCCTCGCCTGTCGCGGCGGCCGGGGTTGAGGAGCAGCAGTTCTTCGCCTCGCGGGTGGTGTCGTTCGACCCGGGGCCGGGATACGCGTTCTTCCCGGACACGAACCTGGCGTTGGGAGGCCCGCGCGGTGCGCCGCCGGGCGCCGGGAGCCTGGACGTGGTCAGCCTGGGCGAGCAGGGCGAGCTCGTCCTGGGCTTCGGGCCGGGGCAGGCCCTGACGGACGGGCCCGGGGAGGACCTGATCGTGTTCGAGAACCCCCTGGTGTTCGGCCCGTACACCTTCGCCGAGCTGGTTCGCGTGGGCGTGTCCACCAACGGGCAGGACTACGCGTTCTTCCCGACGTGGTGCGGCCTGACCGGCCCGGTCGAGCCGGGCCAGGCGATCGACATCACCAAGGTCAGCGGCTTCGCGGGCTGCGGGCCGGTCTACGCGGACGTAGGCGGCCCCGGCGAGCCGGGCAATGACGTGGACCCGTTCGACCCCGCGGCCGCGGGCGGGGATGCCTTCGACCTGTCCGCCCTCGCCGACGACCCGCTGGTGATCGCCGCCGCGGTGGACCTGGGGCGGATCTACTACGTCAAGCTGGTCGACGTGCTGGGCGACGGGACGGAACGGGACAGCTTCGACAACCCCGTTTACGACCCCACGGGCCAGATCCCTGATGAGAATACGCCGGACGACTGGGTGAGCTCGGCGGACATCGACGCGATCTCGGTCGTCAACGCCCTGCCCCCCGTCCTGCCCGGCGACGCCAATCGGGACGGGCAGGTGGGCATCGCCGACCTGTCGGCCGTGGCGGACAACTACGGAATGAACTCCGGCGCCACCTGGGAGCAGGGCGACTTCAACGCC
>DASRZG010000457.1:0-4844 GCA_035686585.1 Phycisphaerae bacterium | reverse complement strand
AACTCAGCCAACGGCCCGGGTGGGCATCCGTATGTCGAAAACCAGTGACCTGCCCGCCGGGCCGCTCCAGCCAACTGAGCCAACGGCCCAACTTAGGCCCGGGTGGGCGTCATCATTGTAGGGCAGCTTACGATGCCCGTGAGGGACTGTCAAGGCGGTTTTGCCGTGCCAGGGCGTGGCCGGACGTCAAGGCGGAGCAGGGGCCAAGGGGGGCGGGGGTGTGCAAAGGAAGGTGGAGACCGGGAAAAAGGGCTTGAAGGCTGGGTAAGGGGGCTTATAATCGGCATGGACTGCATACCGCGGGCGGAGTCCGTATGGCGATGCTGGACAATCATAGCGGCCGCGGGCCGTTGGGAGGCCCGGGCCGGTGCTTGGCCGTGTTGGCGCTGACGCTGGTGGCCGGCGCGCTGGCGGGGCAGTTGCTGCTTGCGCCCCGGGCGGCGGAGGCGCAGTCCGGCTCGGCCGCGGCTCCCGCTTCCGCCAGCGGCATCCTGGCGGTGCCGGCGCAGATCTCCCGGGATCAGTTCGGCCTGTTCCTGGTGGACGCGCGGGAGGGGACGATGTCCCTGTACGGATACGAGAGCCGGGATCGCGTGCTTCAGCTGCTGGCTTCGAGGACGTTCATCTACGACCTTCAGTTGGACTCATACAATACCAAACCCCTGCCGAAGGACGTGCAGAAGATGGCAGCCGACGCCCGTCGGCTCAAGAGTGCGGAGCCAAAGCCGTAGCGGCGGATTCGGCGCATGGCGCCGGGCCCCGGCCGTTGCGGAAGGAGTGTAGCGAATGGGCAAGATGTACTATTCGGAAGAAGAGGCCGCCCACAGGCTGGGCGTCCCGGTCGAGCAGCTCAGGACGATGGTGGAGCAGGGCAAGCTGAGCTCTTACAGCGACGGCAGCAAGCAGATGTACCGCGCGGCCCAGGTGGACGCGATCGCGCCGTCGGACCCGTCCGAGGACACCGGGCCGATCGAGCTTTCCCCCGCCGATACCGGCGGCGGCACGGTCGAGGGCGTGGCGCTGTCGGCGGCGGATGAGCCGGCGCCGTCGGGCAAGGGGGACACGGTAATCACCTCCGACGGGATCTCCATCTTCGACGACCTGGAGATCGAGACGGACGACCCGATGGCCAAGACCGCCATCGTCGCCACCCCCGGCGCCGACCAGGAAGTGATGATGGAAGGCGTCGGCGGCGGGTCCGGCCTGGGCCGGCTTGCCGAGGAGAAGGACGACACGTCCCTGGGCCCGGCCCTGGATCAGATTCCGGAGGCGGACGGGTTCGGCGGCTCCGGCGGCGCCTCGGACGTCCTGGGCAGCCTGGAGGAAGAGGACCTGGGCGGGTCCGTCGCGACGGCGGCGGTATCGGTCGAGCGCGTGGTCGAGCAGACGGTGGAAGAGGAGTTGGACCCGTCGGCGGGTGCCTTCGCGGGCCTGCTGGTGGGCGTGGCGCTTCTGGCGCTGCTGGTGGGCATGGTGGCGGTCCCGGTGATGATGGGCCTGGAGCCGGGCTACCTGACGGCGCTCCAGGAGAACCTCCCGGCGGTCGTGGGCGTCAGCGCGCTGCTGCTGATCATCCTGGCGGTGGCGGGCTACTTCATCGGCAAGTCGGCGGTTCAGCAGGCCGAGGCCCTCAAGCGCAGCCGGTAGAGGCGTCGTGGGCGGGCGGCGCCGGGTGGCGGAGGCGGCCCGGGCGAGCCCGCGCGGTACGGTTTCCTGCCCGCGCGTCAGCGCGGTAAACGGACGGACCTCGAGCAGGGCTGGGATTCGAGAAAGGACGGATCAAGATGAGCAGCAGGCGGATCCTCGCAATGGTGGTGCTGGCGGCGGCGGCGATGACCACGGCGGCTGGATGCGTGCCCAAGGAGCAATACGACAAGGCCGTGGCGGCCGCCCGGCGTGCCAACGAGGAGCTGGAAAAGAGCCAGTCGGACCTTCAGGGAATGCGCGTCGAGAATGACCGGATCCGCGGGGAGATCGCGGTCCGCGACGCCGCCCTGGCGGCCAAGGACGACCTGATCGGCAAGCTGCAGGACGGCAACACCAACCTGGACCTGGCCATGAAGGACATGATGACCAAGTACCAGAAGGCCCTCGATGCCGCCAAGGCCAGGCCCATCGGCGGGGTCAGGGTCCTGCCCCAGGAAATGGACACCGCCCTGAAGTCCCTCGCGCAGGCCAATCCCGACCTCATGGAGTACCTGAGCGAATTCGGCATGATCAAGCTCAAGAGCGACCTGACCTTCGCCAAGGGCTCCGCCGAGGTCAAGCCCGAGGCCAAGGACGCCCTGAAGAAGCTCGCCGACGTCATCAACACGCCGATGGCGATGAAGTACAGTATCTACGCAGCCGGGCATACCGACGACATCCCCATCGTCAACCCCGACACGCTCGATCAGCACGGGTCCAATTGGGGCCTGTCGCTGCACCGCGCGGGCGGCGTGGTGAAGGAGTTGGCCATGGCGGGGGTGGACCAGGTCCGCCTGGGTGCGGCGGGCTTCAGCAAGTATCACCCCGTCGCCCGCAACGCGCCGGGTAACAAGGGCAACCCGCTGAACCGGCGGGTGGAAATCTGGATCGTGCCGCCCGAGCGTCTGCTGGCCACCGGCCCGCAGCCGGAGGGGCCCGAGCCGGCGCCGGGCAAGTAGGCACACAGCGTGAAGCATTCCCCGGCCCTGCCGTCCCCACGGACGTCGGGGCCGGTCTCATGTCGGCATCGAGCTGCCGGGTCTGTCGGCCCCGGCGGCGACACGAGGAGCACGCCATGAAGCGCGATCAGATGATCGAAGGGATCATGCGGCACGCGGGCATCTCGAAGGCGAACGTCTCCCGCTTCTACGACGGACTGGCGGAGCTGATCCGGCGGGAGCTGGTGCGGAACCGGCAGTTCGTGCTCCCCGGGCTGGGGGTGCTGCGCGTCCGCGCCCGCGCCGCCCGGATCGCCCGCAATCCCCAGACCGGCGAGTCGATCCAGGTGCCCGCGAAGAAGGTCGTGCGCTTCAAGGCCTACACCTCGCTGGACGAGGCGCTCAACGGCCCGGCCCGCAAGTCCGTCCCCGTCGCCCCGCCCGAGCCCACCGGCCGGCTGCTCATCCCCCCCGCCGACGAGCCTTCGCCGCAGTGACCGCCGTTCTATTTCGCCCCCGGCCCTCGTGGCCGGGGGCTACGCTACGCCCCCTCGCCAACGGCGTTCGTTACGTCCCACCCCCCCAACTCCGTGGCATAACAGACAACGCCATGCCACTCCATTGGAGGGTGGCACCCGGCAACCGTGTGTGGTCGTACCATTTCGCCCGCGGGCACGGTCGTTCCGTCCCCTTTCCCCAAGGCAGTTGCGCCCGCGGTCCGGTCGTATCGTATGCTCCTTCCGTACGTATTGCATGGACCGACCGGCAGCCTCCACGTCCCGATCGGCCTGGAGCGCATCGGCAGTTGCCCGAGCCGGACGGAGGCCGACATGACGCGTTTGACCCTCTCTCTGATTGCCGTCGTGATCCTCGCCCCGCCCCTTGTCGCGGACATCATCGATGTCTCCGGCCCGCAGGCCGGGATGATCGACTGGTGCGGGGCCAACCCGGCGCTGAGGCCGTCGCAGTTGATGCCCGCGGCCATCGAGAACTGGCTGACGTTCAAGGCGCACGTGGACGACAAGGACAAGGACGGCTTCCTGGAAGGCGCCGACCGCGGCGTCAACCCCACCGGGTACGTGGTGTTCCACTTCCGGACGGTGTGGCTGAACGAGCGGATCACGCTGGGCGAAGGTGGGGCGGGTCTGCTGGACGTGCCGATGATGCTGTCCGGCGGCGGCGCGCCCCCCGGCTCCGAGCCCGCCGTGGCGGGCGGCAATGCCCTGCCCGACCCGTCGCCCCCGCCGCTGCCGCCGTCGCCGCCGCGCCCCGCCCCGGTTCCCGAGCCCGCAACCGTCCTCCTGCTGGCGGCCGGGATGACCCTTCTGACGCTGAAGAGGCGCCGCCGCTGAGCTCCCGCCTCCGCCTCGAAAACCAGGAAGCGTTTAGCCGCGACCCAACGGGGAGCGCGTCCACCGCCGCACCCCGTGCCTTCGCATGCGCCGGACCACCCCATCCGACCCCCGCCGGAAGGGCAGGGTGTCAGGCATCCCGCGACCTGTCCGCCAAAGCGTTCCGCGACCCCGGAAGCCTCAGGCGATGCCGGCAAGACACCCCCTCGCATCCACCTCTTCCAATGCATTCGCCGAATCCGAGGACACCAGCCGAATCCGAGGACACCATACCGATTTCCGTTGACGCAGCGGGAAAGGGCCGTAGGATGGGGCCATGGGACGGATCGCACGGGTGGTTGCGCCGGGGATGCCGCATCATGTGACACAGCGCGGGAACCGCCGGCAGGAGACGTTCTTCGGTGAGGACGACTGTCGCGCGTACCTGGAGCTGATGAAGCAGTGGTGCGGCCTGGTTTGTAGTGTGCCCGTAAGGGCATCAGGAAGGCCGCCTCACGGCGGCACTACGAACGGCACGTGGGGGGAGCACCTGGCCGAGGAGGACGGCCCCGCCGGCCCGGGCGGCGAGCCGATCGGCCAGATCCTTCGCCGCCACGAAGGCACCGGGCGCCCCCTGGGCGAGCGCCCCTCCGTCCAGCGAATCGCCCAACTCCTGGGCCGCGACCTCACCCCTCGCAAGCCCGGGAGACCGAGAAGGCACGGAAAATGATATGGTGTCCCCCGATATCCGGTGCGTGCGGGGCTGGTTGGTCGGGCGGAGGAGTGGCCCTACTCCAGCGCGGCCGCCCATGTGACGGGCCGGCCGGACCGGCTGGCCGAGACCCAGTGGCTGACGGACCTGACCGCCGGCTGGGTGTGCACGTGGGGC
>DASRZG010000456.1:0-3196 GCA_035686585.1 Phycisphaerae bacterium | reverse complement strand
CGCTGTTCATCGGCCGCGCGGATGCTGTATAGTGGCGCCCGCTTGCAGGAGAGGAGCCGGTAACATGAAATGTCTCATCATCCTGGCGGTGGTGGCGTCGGTGGCGGGGATGGCCCGGGCGGGGGTGGGGGATGTGAAGATCTCCACGGACCGGACCGTCGATACCTCGTCGCTGGCGGCGATCGTCAAGGGGCTGCGGCTGGAGGAGCTGCCGGACAACGACGCCAGGGCCATCCGCGTCTACGAGTTCTGCCGGCAGATGCTCTACCACCGCCAGTGCCCACAAGAAGCCTTCGCCACCGTCGGGCCGCTGAAGGCGATCAACGTCTACGGCTGGAGCCTGTGCGGCAGCCTGCACACGATCCTCCAGGCCCTCTACAACGAGTACGGCTGGAAGACCCGCTACCGCGGCTGGCACGGGCACATGACCATGGAGGTCCACTACGACGGGCGGTGGCACTACCTCGACATCTTCATGGGCTGCTACTTCCGGACGCGCGACAAGAAGACCATCGCCGGCCAGGATGACATCATCGCCGACCCGGACATCGTGCGCAAGGCCGTCGAGGAGGGCCGGGTGCCCACGCCGTACATGCCCTGCGGCGACAGCCCCGAGGGCGTCGTCCAGGGCGTCAAAGGCTCGGTGCCGTGGGACCCTGCCGCCGGGCACGATCCGGCGGCCGTAACCGTCATCGACGTGGGCGGGACGGCCCGGGCCGAAGGCGTGGACCACCCCAGCGCCGCCCGCCTGCGGCTGAAGGAGGACCCGGCCTACAGCACGGCCGTTCGGCTGCAAAGCGGGATGCGGCTGACCCTGGCGTGGGCGCCGGCCGAGAACGGGCAGTTCGGCATCAACGGCAAACAGACCGCCCCCGGCCACACCTGCGGCATCAAGGATTTTCGCGCCGACCCGAAGCTCGGGCCCATCCTCATGCCGTACGGGCGGCGGAGCTGGGCGAACGGCGAGCTGGTGTACGCGCCGGACTTCGCCAATCCGGCCGCCTGGGAGGACCTGGCGGTCCGGGAGAACGTGGCGGTCCGCGACGGCGTGGTGGTGCCGGTCAAGCCGGGCCGGCCGGCGTACGTCGGGCTGCGGATCCAGGGGCCGTACGTCTGCTCGCTGGCCAAGGCGGCGGCCGAGTGGTCGTCAGACGATCCCGGCAACGGCCTGGAGGTCTCGCTGGACGGGCAGAGCTGGCGGAAGGTTCCGCCGCCCGAGCCGACGGCCCCCGCAGCCGCCGCGCCGACCACGGCGTCGATGGCCGCGGCGTGGCTGAGGCCGGGCGAGCAGGACCTGACCATGGGCCGCTACGACAAGGACGGCGTGCTGGGGCGGTACGGGTTCTACGTCCGGGCGAGCGTGGTGACGGGGCTGAAGAAGCTGACGGTGACGGAGATGGTGGAGCACAACCGCTGCGCCCAGCCGTACCTGGTCAACGGCCCCAACGAGATCACCGTGACGCTCGACGACGCCGCGGCCCTGAGGAAGAACCGGCTGTTCGTGACGTACGCGTACGCCGAGGGCCGCGGGAAGCCGGCCCGGCCGCGTTACCCCTTCGACGGCACCGCGTATGAGTGGGGGCCGGAGAAGACCGTCCGCAAGGAGGTCACGGCCACGCCGTTCCGCTTCACCATCGACGTGGGCGGCGATACGCCGCCGAACATGGTCTCGCTCACCCGCGAACTGCTGCCGAGGTGAAGCTGGGGCGAGGCTGGTCCCCGGCGTAACCTGAATCCACACGGTAAATATCGGCTTTGATTCACATACAGCCAGGGGTGTTTACAGGCCTCGGTGTAAACAGCCCGCGAATTGGTATAACAACTTACGAAAAAATGACTTACGTATGTTCCGCGGGTGTTTACATTCCCGGGTTTTGTAAACACCCCCGCCAGGTACTCTTCAGAATATGGGGTATATCGGGGGTAAAACGTGGGTCCGGGCGGGATTCGACAGGCTTTTGGGCCACGCCCCGGACGTGTTGCCTTGGCCCCGCAGACCGTCGCGTCCCGGTCTCTGTCCGGGCGAGCTCACCGGCCGAACCAGGGGAACTGGAGGGCGTCGATCCGGGCCTTCATCTCGGGCGTCTTGGCCTGCTCGTGCTGGTACCTCGGGTGTGGGTTGCCGACCACCCAGGGCCAGACGTCCGGGTCGGGCCAGGCGACGGGCCAGAGCTTCGGGAACAGCGCCTCCAGCAGGGCGGCCTCCGGCGGCGGGAGGCGGAGCGGGCGGTTGTCTCGCTCGATGTCGTCGGGGCGGCGGCCGTCGGAGCGGTCCCATGGGATCGGGCCCATGGTCAGAAGATCCCGCCCGCCGTAGAAGCCGGCGAACAGGCGGGTGACCGAGTGGATATTGCTCATACGTGCTTTATGCTGACCTCCACCATATATAAGAGCCGATCCGGGCCGGCCTGGACACCACCGGCTTTCGAATCTCAGGAGATGTTCCAACGACCTCTGGACGGCCTCGTTCTCCGGAGTACAATCGTTGCAGATAGCATTTCGCCGCCGCGTGGAGGCGGCATGGTCTTACCCCGGGGCGTTTCTTAAGGTCGGGTTTTGTGCCGGCCCGGGGCACCGCGAAGATTCGAATGCGCAGGGCGAGTTCCCCGCGCCGGCGGGCGTGCTGTGCCGGTACGGGCGGGAGGCGATCGATGAGCGAACGTCGATTTGCGCCGAGGGTCGGCATGGTCTTGAACCTGGCGGCGGGCCTGCTGTTCATCGCCGCTGCCGTGGCCGTGGTGCTGCTGGTCCAGCACCAGATGCGTGAGCAGGCCCGCACGGAGGCGGTCGCCAAAGCGGAGCTCATGCTCGACCGGAACCTGGCGGCGCACTGGTATTTCACGCACGAGCTCAAACCCCGGGTGGCCGAGTTGGCGGCCAAGGCCGGGTGCAAGGACGACTTCGACCCCGTGTGGATGTCCTCGACCTATGCGGTGCGACAGATCGAATCCCACGTGCGGGCGATGTGCGTCAATGTCGAGCACCACCCCAACTATTCTTACAAAGAGGCCGCCGTCGGCGCCCGAAACCCCGACAATGAGGCGGATGAGTACGAGAAGGCGTTCCTGACGGCCTGCAATCAAGACGCGAATCTGCCGCCTGGCGTGAGCGTTCGGGAGATCGACGGCGTCGCGCATCTGGTGATGCTGCGTCGTGGGGCGGTGATGGAGAGATCGTGCCTGCGCTGCCACGGATC
>DASRZG010000455.1:0-8179 GCA_035686585.1 Phycisphaerae bacterium | reverse complement strand
GCGGCCGCGCATACGGCGCGGTCGAAGAGGACCGCAGGCAGGTTCGCCGGAGGCGGGTTCGCCTTCGCCAGGGCGTCCAGCGCCGCCCGCGCCGGGGCGTACTTCTTTTCCGCCATGTCGCACTGCGCCAACCAGTACCGCGCGGTGACCGCGCGCGGCGCGTCGGCCTTCAAGACCTGCGACAACGTCTTCCGGGCGTCGGGCACTTTCCCGGCCGCCAACTGCGCCAGGCCCAGTTGCAGCTTTGCCGGCGCGGCGTATTGGCTGGCGGGAAACTTCGTCAGCACCGCGGTCAGCTCGTTGATGGAATCGCCGTACTTGCCCGCCTTGTACAGGACCAGGCCCAGCGAGTAGTGGCCTTCGGCGTGCCGCGGCGTCGGGCCGATCCGGATCATCCGGCGGTACTGCTCGGCCGCGGCGTCCAGCTTGCCCTGGTTTTCCAGGGACTGGCCCAGGAGCAGCGTCGCGTCCACGACGTGCGGCGAATTCGGGTGCTTCTTGAGCAGGTCGGTGAGCAGGGCGGCGACCTCGGCGTGCTCGCCGAGCCCCGACAGCGACAGCGCCAGGTAATACGCCACGGTCGCGCGGTGCCCGCTGGCGGGATGCGTCTTGACGAACGCCCGGGCGGCGTCGGCTGTCTCCCTGGTCTTGCCCAGCAGGTACAGCGCCTGCAGCCGCGAAACGCCCGCGAACTCGAGGTGCTTGCTCTTGGGGTGCTTGCGCAGGATCTCGTCGAACGTCGCCAGGGCCTTGTCGTGGGCCTCGGTCGCCAGATAGCAGTACCCCAGGACCGCCAGCGCCTCGTCGCGCTGCTCGAAACGGCGATCCTTCAGCACGGCGACCATCTCCTTCACCGCGTCGGCGTACTGCGAAAGCCGATACCGGCAGATGGCCAGCCCGTACCTCGCCGAGGTCGCCTCCTTGTGCTTGGGGTATCTCGCCAGGAACGCGGAGTACTCCCGCGCGGCGAGATCGTACACCTGGCGCTGAAAGAATCCATTAGCGGCCAGGAGCTGCTTTGCCGCCGCGTCCACCTGTTTCTCGTCCGCTGCCACCGCGGCTGCCGACGTCAGCAAGGGCCACAGCAGCAGCACAAGGCACAACGGACGGTTTCGACTCGAGGCCTCCTTCATCGATCGGCTCCCGAAAGAAAGCAGTGCCTCACCGCATCCAGTCGCGTTGCCGCGCGAGACTTCGTGGAAGTGTTCCGATCGCGCTTGGGCGGCATGTTACTTGAAACGAGCCAACCCGTCCAGCGTGTCGGGGCGATCCGCAAAAAGTGACGGCCCGGTTCGGGCGAGCAGGGCGATCAGGGGCGGACCAGGTGGAGGCGGCCCCGGGTCCCGGCCGGCAGATCCTGCGCGTGCAGAGCGGCGAACTCCTCCCCGTCGATCTCCACGGACAGCCGGTGCCCGCCGGAGGCGAACTCGCAGCGGCGGACCACCGCCGCGCCCGCCTCATCCGGATGAAACTCGAGGTCCTCCGGGCGAAGGATCAACTGCGTCGATCCGCTCAGCGACGCGTCAAGGCCCTGAAGTACGGGCGTTCCCTCACGGTACAGCAGGCCGTCTGTTGCTTCCCCCCGGAGCTCGCAGGCGGGCCCGAGCGTCCGGGCCGCGGCCAGGCTCACCGGGTGCCGATACACCTCTTCGGGCGGCCCGGCCTGCACCACTCGCCCCTCCAGCAGGACAAGGATCTCGTCGGCGAGGCGCATGGCCTCGGGTGCGTTGTGGGTGGCCATCAGCACCCCGGCGCCGGCGTCGGTGAGAGACTGGCGAAGCAGCGTGAACAGCTCGGCCCGCATGGGCCCATCCAGGTGGGCGAGCGGCTCATCGAGCAGCAGCCACTGCGGGGCGACGACCAGCGCGCGGGCGATGGCGAGTCGCTGCTGCTGTCCGCCGGAGAGCTGCCCCGGCCGGCGGCGGCGCAGCTCGGCAATCCGCATCTGCGACAGGGCGCGATCGATCCGCCGCCGGCGGGCGGCCCGGGGCAGTCCCTTGCCGGCCAGGACCAACTCCAGGTGCTTGGCCACGGTCAAATGATCCCACAAGGCGCCCTGCTGAAAGACCATCCCGATGGAGACCCGCCGGTAGTCCACGGGCCGGGTGCGGCCGCGCTGGGGGTCCGTGCCTTCGGCAAGCCGAATCGTTCCCGTCGTCGGTTTCAGCAGCCCGGCGAGGATCCACAGCAGCGTCGTCTTGCCCGCCCCGCTCGGACCGACGACGACGACGGCGCGGCCGGGGACGAGCCGCACGTTCGCCGCCTCCAGGACGGGGCGGGCGTCATGCTGGAAGCCCAGGTCCTGGCCGATCAGGCAGCGTGCTGGTGCGTCGTCGTTGCTCATCGAAGACCCCGCAGCAGCAGTAACAGCAGGACGATCCCGGGCGCGGTCAGCGCGAGGATTCCCAGCGTCAGCGCGCTGACGATCCAGTCGGGCGACGTGTGGATGAGCATGTTGAGATGTGTCCCCAGCGTCGCCTTTCCGGGAGCGCAGAGCAGGATCGACATCTCCAGCTCGGTCGCGGCCAGCAGCCCGCAGAGCACGCCCACGGCCAGAAGCGCCCTCCGCCGCCGCGGAAAGGTCACCCGCCACGCCCTCCGCCACCAGGACACGCCGTGCACCCTCGCCGCCAGCTCGTCCAGCTCGGACTCGTGCCGCCAGAGGGCGTAGAAACCCAGCGCCGCCACCGGAACGAAACGGATCCCGTACGCAGCGATCAACGGCAGCGAAGTCCCGTCGAACCGGCACAGCAGCGGGGCTTGGAACAGTTTGATCATGCCCATGGCCGGGAGGGTGGCCGGCACGGCGAGATTCAGGAGAACCAGCGGCGCGGCCGTGGGCCTTCCCGTCCGGCGGCATCGCACCCATCGCTGTCCCAGCAGGGCTCCGATCGCCGTGCAGATCGCCGCGGCCGCCAACGCGCAAAAGAGCGTCTGCCCCGTCTCGGAATCGGCTTTGCGGACCTCCTGGACAACCGCCCGCCACGACCCGGCGCGGACGGCGAGGACCGCCAGGGGCATGCCCAGGGCCGCGCCCAGCAAGAGGATCACCACGGCCCCGGCGGCGAGCCGCCGCGGCAGCGGCGCGGGGGGGGGCGGCGCGCCCTGCGAAGGTCTGGAATCCGTCCATCCGCGGCGGACAAGCCACAGTCCGGCGGCCACGACCGCGACGGTCGCCCCTGCCACGGGGACCGCGATCGCCGCCGCGCCCGCCGAATCCTGCAGCGCCGAATACTGAATCATCACCAGCGGGGCGTACACGCTGACCAGCAGCATCTCCGGGATGATGTGGTCGTTCATGCAGAACAGCATCACGATCAGCCCCGCGACCACGGCCGCGCGCAGGACCGGGAGGAATCGAAGATGGACCCAGGACGCCGGCGGGGAAACGCGGAAGACGGCGGCGGCCGACCAATGCGAGAGCTGCTGCATCTGCTGATGCGTCAGGACCGCCGTGGCGATCCCGAAGTACCGCATCGCCAAGACCGCCGCCGCGGCGGGAAGCGAGTATACCTCCCACCCCGCCGACGCGAGGATCTGCCCGAAACTGCTCTGCCTTCCCGCGGCCACGATCCACGCCGTCGCCAGCGTCGCCGAGGGGATGAGCATCGGCAGGAAGCTTAGCACGACCACCGGGCCGGCGAGGCGCCGGGAGCAGCGTACGGCCGCCGCGGCCAGACACCAACCCATCGCCACGGCGATCGCCGACGCCAGCGAGGCCAACTTCACGGTGCGCCCAAGGACGGTCCACCCCCGCATCGTGCCCCACCACCGGGCGTAGCCGGACTCGCCCCCCGCCCCGCCGAACGAGCCGATGGCGGCGGCGGCCAGCGGAAGCAGGACCAGCAGCGCCACGAGATCGGCCCCGCCCGGGCGCCAGGGCGTCTTGCGTGCCGAGAGGAAAGGGGCCGCACGAACTGCGGTGGACATACAGCGCTCCTACTCGGCCATCCCGGCGCGGGTCAGCAGTTGGAGGACGTCGGTCACGGACCCGGCCGCCTGCGCGACGTCGACGTCCATGAACTTCGTGTCGGCGAGCAGCTCGTCCCAGGGCGTCTTGACGTCCTGGAGATCGGTCGCGAGCGGGATCTGCGCGCTTCGCCCCTTCGCCAGCCGCCGCTCGACTTCCGCCGAAAGGAGATAATCGATGAGCTGTTTGCCTTCCGTCGGATGCGGGCAGTTGGCGACGAGGGCGACGGTGTTGGGGATCAGTACGGCCCCCTGCGAGCGGTCGGGGATCGCCACGCCCACGGGCTTGCCGTCGAGCATGGCGGCGTAGGCGTCGTCGGTGTCGGTCAGCCCCAGCGCCCACTCGCCCGCCGCGACGAGGTCCCGGACCGGCCCGTTACCGGGCGCGAGCGCGACCTCGTTGGCCCGGATCCGCCGCAGGTATTCGGCCAGCGCCTCGGGGCCCCACTTCTGGTGCAGGACGATCATGTGGGTCAGTGTCGTTCCGAACAGCGGGCGGGCGATGGCGGCCTTGCCCCGCCACTTCGGGGCGGCCAGGTCGGCCAGGCCGGTGGGGACGTCGTCGCGGCCGACCAGGTCCTTGTTGTAGATGATCACGCGCATCCGCCCGGCGAATCCGGTCCACCGCCCTTCGGGGTCGCGGAACTTCGCGCCGAACCGTTCGGCCTGGGGGCTGACGTACTTCGCCAGCAGCCCCTGCTGCGCCAGGCGCTCGGTCTGGATGATCTCGTTGTTCCACAGGACGTCGCAGTCGGGACGGTCGCGGCGGGCCAGAAGGCGCGTGACGAGCCCGGTGGTCTTGGCGGATTCGGCGTCGTACTGGGGCAGGACCTTGATCCCGGTCCGCCGCTCGAACTCCGCCAGTATGGGCTCGGAATGAATCTTGTCGAGGCAGGTGTAGACGACGACGGTCTTGCGGGGAGGATCCTTGCTCCCGGAGCATCCCGCGCAGGCGATCGCAAGCGCCGCCCCGACGGCCGCCACCGGCAAGAGCCGGCGATTATTTCTTCTTGGTGACCATTTCGATGATGGTGTTGACATCCTGTTCGTACCTTCTTCCAAAGACCGAGACAATGAGGTGCCGCCAGAAGTCGCTGCGGTCCCTCAGGAGAAACGCCTTTCCTCCGCCGGATTCGGCGATCTGCGCCAGGTCGGGCTTGGGGTCCTCTCTGGCGTCGCGCTGGCCGCCCGCGCCGCCCACGTCAATAACGTTGATCACCCCGCGCCCCCCCCGGGCGAACTCCGCGGCGTGCCGAAAGGCCTTCTTCCGCCCGGACGGATGAATGGACGAGTCGCCCACCAGGATGATCACGCGCTTGGCGGTTCCCCTCCAGGCCATGGTTGCTCTATCCGTGGCGGCGGCGAGGGCCTCGTCGATCGGCTCGGGCTCGTCGGCCCCGCCGCCCGCGGTGATCTCGCTGATGAACTTGTGGATCGCCTGGTAGTCGCCGGTGATCTTGAGGACCTTGACGGCCTTGGGGGTGTAGTCGTCCCCGTAGTCCTTGTACGCCACCACGCCGAACCGGGCCTTGGGGACCAGGTACGTGACGACGTCGACCACCTCCTTCAGGCGTTTCTTGCCCTGCTCGATGTACGGGGACATGCTGTCGGTCGCGTCGAGGACGAGGACGACATCGAGGCCCTTCTTGCGGTAGCCGATGATTGCCTCTCCGAATCCGGGGGAGGTCCCGGGCAGCAGCCCGGTTCCGGGACCCGTCCCGGGCAGGTCGGAGGCGGCGGCGAGACTCTTGATGAGACCCCCGGCCGGGTCGGCCATCGCGGCGGGAAGCTCGGTCGCCGCACCGACCTTCAGCATCTCGTCGATCGACGCGTCCATCGCCTGGGGCAGCGGGGCGGGGGGTTGCAGCGAGGCCAGGTCGCGCGGGGCGGTGAGATCGGGGACCTGGGCGGCCGGTCCCCCTTTCGAACCCGACAGGCCCGGCGCGGTGTCGCCCTCGTCGGAGACGACGTCCTCGGTCGCGAGCGACAGGACGCGGTCCTCCGACCCGGGAGACACGACGATCCAGGTGATCATCGCGAACACGACCAGCAGGACCAGGTGGATCGCCAGCGACACCCCGAAGGACGGGGCCGCCGCCTTCACTCGCTGCCATTCGCTCGTATCTGCCATGGCGTCGTCCTCCCGCGCGGCTCACCCTGCAGGGGGAGCGACGGAGAGCCTCGAAACGGAGAATACCTTCATCGGACTGGCCAGGACCGCGTCGATGGCCCGGACCACCGGGTCGATGGCGAGGTCCTCATCCGCCTGGATCTGCACGCGGATGGCGGGCATGTTGATCTCGGTGAGCTTGCCGCGGATGCCGTCGAAATCGTTGTTCCGCAGCCTCGCCTGCCCGATGGTGATGACCACGTCCGTCCCGCTTCGCTGTAGGCGCACGGGGACCGCCGCGGGGAAATCCTCGGCGGCCGCGCCCCTGGCCAACATCTTCGCGTTGCTGTAGCCCAGGGAGACGTCCCGTTCCGGGAGGTTGAACTCCGACGCCAGAACGAAGAACGCCAGCAGGATGAACACGACGTCCACCATGGCGGCCATCTGGAAGGCCTCCTCCCCTCGGGTTTTGCCGGTCAGGAAGTTCATGGGCCCTGCCCCTTGCGGCAGCGAACGACGGCCCACTCAAGCCCGGCGTCCCTGCAGATCCCGAGCACGTCGTCCAGCTTCCCGAACCGTCCCCAGCGATCGGCGCGGATCGCGACGCGAAGCGGCTGCCGGGTCTGTGCGGCGCGTTCGAGCTGGGCCCGCAGCATCGCCCGTATGGCCGGAAGCGCCGCGGGGCGGCGGTCGATCGTGGCGGTCCCGTCGGCACGAAGGTTGATCACGAACTCCGCGGGTCCTTCGTTCCGGACGACCGGGTTGGTCATCTCCGGCAGCTCGACGGAAGCGTCCTTCTGGCTGGTGACCAACTGGGACACCAGCAGGTAGAAACAGATCAGCAGGAAAACGATGTCGATCAGGGGGGCCACCTGCAGACCGAGCCCTTCGGGCGGCTCGTCGGAAACGAACGATAGTGTCTTGGGGTTCTCAGGCATCGGGCTGTCCGCGTTTGGGTTCGCGCGGTGTCGACGGCCGGGACGCGCCGCGGGCGGCAATCGCCACCGTCATGAAACGCAGCAGGAGGTCGCAGTGTCCGGAGGCCTCCTGGCCGATCCGCGTGACGCGGTCCCGCAGGAAGTTGTAGAAAAACATCAGCGGCACGGCCACCACGAGCCCCATGCAGGTGGTGACCAGGGCCTCGGAGATTCCGACGGCGAGCTGGTCCGGACGGGCGGCGCCCTTGGCCATGCCCAGGACGTTGAACGATCCGATCATCCCCGTCACGGTCCCCAGCAGGCCCAGCATCGGGGCCACCGCCGCGATGAACCCCACGTACCCCACCCGCTGCTGCAGGCGGGTCACCTCGCGGGTGCCGCTTTCGGCCATCGCCTCGCGAACGGCGTCGATGCCCAACTGCCCCTGCGGGAGGGCCCCGACGAGGATCCGCCCCAACAGCGAATCGCTCGCCTGGGCGAGGGACATCAGCTCGGTGAACTTGCCCTTGCGGGCGAGCTCTTCCGACTGCTGCTTAACGCCTGCCGGAAGCAGCTTGTCCGCGCGGACCCGAAGGATCGAATCGATCACCAGCCCGCCCCCCGCGAAACTGAGGGCGATGATGACATACCCCACGACCCCCCCGGCCTGGATGAAGTCCAGCATGCTCTTGCCGGACTGTCCGGAGTCCTTCCCGCCGGGGGAGGATTCGTCCTGGGCGGCGGCCGGGCCTCCGGCCAGCACCAGCGAAATCCCCAACACCAGGCCCACCACGACCAGTTGTTTCCTTGTGACCTTCATCGCAGGCGATCTCCACTTCCCTTAGGACCGGGATCCAGTTCCTTTGATCTTAATTTGAGCTCGGGGCTCCCGAAATCAGGATACAGCGCGGCCGAGACGCGGAGGATGTCGGCGGCCGCCTGCCGATGGCCATCCGCCAGCAGCGCCTCGGCCAGCGCGAGCGTCGCCTCGCACCACGGCGCCGAGCCGGGCTTGCAGAGCCCCCGCGCCTTGCGAAGATGCTCGGCCGCCGCGGCGGGCTGCTTCAACAGCATGTCCACGCGCCCGCGATCCATGTGAACCGCCAGTGATTCGGGATAGGACGTCGCCAGAGCCTCGAGATGCTTCCTGGCGTCGTTGAGCTTGCCTTCCTGGGTCAACGCC
>DASRZG010000454.1:0-2182 GCA_035686585.1 Phycisphaerae bacterium | reverse complement strand
ACGCCGACGGGCGTTGTCCGGCCTGCCACCGCATCCAGAGCGTCCTTCAGGTCCGGCAGGTCCTTCAGGACTACGACGTGGGCGGATAGGGCGCCGCGGCGGGGCTACAGCAGCGTCGAGACGGCGTAGATCATCACGCCGGCCCCGACCACGAAGGCCATCACTTCCACCACGTTCACAAAGATCGAATAGGCGTACTGCACGGTCCGTCACCCAATCTTCCCAGGCGGGGCGCTTCCATACTCACGTATCGGCCATTGGGGAGGCGGACCTTTAGGTCCCCGCGGGCGGTTGACATGGGCGCGCCGGGCCGTAGGATCGTGTCCCCCGGCCGGCGGCCGGGCTGGCGAACGGAGAAACGTGACCGGTATCGAGGGGTTCATTGGGATATGACGTGGCGGCGGACAATGACGGCCCTGGCCTGGCTGGGCGTGCTGGCGGCGGCGGCCGCCGCCCGGGCGGGGCACGTCGAGACCCGCCCCGACGGCACGACGGTCATCCACATCACGCTGTGGTACGTGCCCGACCCCAGCCGGACCGACGCCTACACCCGCGCCGAAGTCGCCGCCGTCCGCGAGTTCAAGCGGCAGTTCCCGAAGATCTTCGCCGAGCGCTACCGCGCCCGCTACCAGGCCGACCCGGCCAAGTACGGCCGGCGCAACTGGGACAAGGTGGAGGTGGAGCTTCGGCAGTTTTCCGGCATTCAGGTCGAGGGCGTCGAGAACGATCTGCTGGCGATTGCCGGCGGCATGGCGGCCGACGTGCTGTACGTCAACTTCCGCAAGTCGGACAATTACATTCAGAACCGCTTCCTGTACCCGCTGGACAAGCCCGCCGACGGCTATCTCACCGGCATGACGAAGGAGGAGGTGGACTTCCGCATTCACCCGAAGATCTGGCCGGTGATCTGGCGCCAGGGCCCCGGCAGCGGCAAGAAGGACACGATCCGCCTGGCCGACGGCAGCGTGATCCGCCAGAGCGGCTGTCGCGGGCAGGTCTGGGCGATCCCCTACGGCGGGGCGCTGGGCAAGGTGCTGCTGTACCGCAAGGACCTGTTCGACGAGAAGAACATCCCCTATCCCACCGACCAGTGGACGTGGGAGGACCTGTTCGACGCCTGCCGGAAGATCACCGACTTCAAGCGGGGCACGTACGGCCTACAGCTCGGGCGGGGCAAGCACGAGTCGTGGCACTGGGTGACGTTCCTGTGGTCCGCCGGCGGGGAGGTCATGGACTACAACGTCGAGACCGACCAGTGGCGGTGCGTCTTCGACTCGCCCCAGGCCGCGGCGGCGCTGGACTTCTACACGCGTCTGTCGGCCGAGAAGTGGACCGATGGGGAGGGCAAGGTCCGCCGCGGCTACGCCTACAAGGAGCCCGAGGGCGACACCAAGTGGAACCGCGGCGAGATCGCCATGAAGTTCGACTACGTCGACGAGAAGCTCTTCTCGACGATCAACCCCGAGGTCACCGGCATGGTGCCCGTGCCCCTCGGGCCGCCCGGGCCCGACGGAAAGCGCGTCCGCGGGGCCGAGCTCAACAGCCGCATGATGGGCCTGTTCTTCGAGATCAAGGAGCCCGCCGTTCGCGACGCGGCCTGGGAGTACGTGCGGTTCTACGAGTCCGCCCCGGCCGCCCGCATCAAGACGCGAATCCTCGTCGAGGGCGGGCTGGGGCGGTTCATCAACCCCAAGTACCTCCGCATGTTCGGCTACCCGGAGATCGAGCGGCTGGCGCCCAAGGGCTGGTCGAAGATCTTCGAGGTGGCCATCGAGACCGGCAAGCCCGAGCCCTACGGGCGGAACTGCAACACCGCCTACAACCTGATGACCGTGCCGATCGAGCAGGCCGAGCAGGCCGAGCGGAAGGACGAACTCCCCGCCGACCCGCGCGCCCGGCTGGACGCGCTTCAGGGCCTGCTCCGCACCGCCAACGCCCGCGCCAACGAGGAGATGATCGGCCTCGTCGCGCCCGAGGAGCGGACCCGGCGGGACCGGACGGCCATGACGGTGCTGCTGGAGATCATCGTCGTGTTCGCACTGGTCTTTCGGTACATCATCCGCAAGTTCACGCCCCCGACGGTCGTGCCCGGCCAGCGGACCGGCTGGGGCTTCCGCAAGCACGCATGGGCGTACGTCCTGCTCGTGCCCGCAATCGCGACGGTACTCGTCTGGCAGTACTT
>DASRZG010000453.1:0-5387 GCA_035686585.1 Phycisphaerae bacterium | reverse complement strand
ACGATAGCAGGGATGCGGGGGATGGGGAAGACGGTAGAAGAAACAGAAGAGGAAGCAGCAGAAGAAGAAGAAGAAGCTATGGCAGGGATGCAGGGGATGCAGGGGATACGGACTGAGTAGAAGCAGAAGAAGCAGCGGTAGAAGAAGAGGCGATGCAGGGGATAGGGATTCCCAGGCACGGGGATCGAGGCGGTTGAACGTGGAGCAGGCCGCTGACGCTATGGGAACTGGGCGAGTCTTCTCCCTCTTCTCTCTGATCCCCTGCATCGCCTCTTCTTCCTCTTCTGCTTCTTCTGCCGTTTTCGTGGCACCCCTATCCCCTGCATCCCCTGCATCCCTGCTATAGTTTCTTCTCCTTCTTCTTCTTCACCCCTTCGTGTCCTTTGTGCTCTTTGTGGTTCAATCCGTTTCTGCCCCGCCGGACCGCGTGCGCTGGACACCGCGGGGCCCGCGCCGTACACTCCCGGGCCTATGGCGAACGCGAGACCTGTCGTGTTGGTGACCGAGCCGCTGAGCGATCGGGCGCTGGACTGGCTGGCGGGGCGGTGCGAGGTGCGGAAGATCGACAAGGAGCAGCTCGATCAGCACATCGCCGAGGCCGACGGGCTCATCGTCCGCACCTACACGCTGGTGACGCCGGAACTGCTGGACCGGGCGCCGCGGCTGAAGGTGGTGGGCCGGGCCGGCGTGGCGCTGGACAACATCGACGTGCCCGCCTGCCGCGCCCGCGGGGTGGAGGTGGTCCACACCCCGGCCGCCAATACCCTGGCGGTGGTGGACTACACCATCCGGATGATCATCGAGATGAACCGCCGGTTCTGGCCGATCACCACTCCGATGAGCGAGCAGGAGTTCTTCGAGACACGCAAGAACAAGTTCGGGCGGTTCCTGTCGTCGCTGACGCTGGGGATCATCGGCGCCGGGCGGATCGGCTCGCGCGTGGGGAGGGCGGCGGCCGGGCTGGGGATGACGGTTTTGGCTAACGACATCCTACCGATCGAGCTGGACTACCCCCACGAGATGGTGGACAAGCCCGCCCTGTACGCCGGCAGCGACATCGTGACGCTGCACGTGCCCCTGACGGAGCGGACGCGGAACCTTATCAACGCCCGGACGCTCGCGCAGTTCAAGGAGGGAGCACAACTTATCAACGCCGCCCGGGGCGCGTGCGTGGTGGCGGCGGACCTGGCCGAGGCGGTCAAGAGCGGGCGGATCGCCGCGGCGGTGATCGATTGCCACGAGCCCGAGCCCCCGCCGCCGGACTATCCGCTGTACGGGTTGGACGGCGTCATCCTGACCCCGCACGTGGCCGCCCGGGTGCCCCAGGCCCTGGAAAACATGTGCGACGTGGTCTACGACATCGCCGCCGTGATCGAAGGCCGCCCACCCCAATACCCCGCCCGGGAAGGCAGCTTTTGACCCGGCTTCGGGGGCGCGCATTTTGTTGACATCAATGCGCCTAGCCCTATAATCGACGGCGGCTTCCCTGCCTGCCGGCGGGGAGGCGGGTCATCATACATCCGGTTCCTGGAACGGTACGGTCGTGCAGCGAGAACACGGCAGCGCCGCCGCGACAACGCGCCACGAGCGCTGCTGAAGGTGTCTTTATCTGGAGGCATCATGCGAAGCTTTGATCCAACGTCAGGCAAGGCGGTTTGTGCGGCTTGGGTTGCCCTGCTGATCGTGGTGTGGGCGGGCGGCATGGCCGCGGCCCAGGAGGCGCCCGAGGCACCGGCGGCGGCACCGGCGGCGGCACCGGCCGCGGCGCCCGATGCCAAGCTCGCGGAACTGTGGAACAATTTCCTTCACTACATCCTGATCGCTCGACCCGACGTGGCCGAGACGCAGGCCAAGGCCCTGCTGGCATCCAGCCCGGACCCCCGAGCGGTCTACCTGCTGGCGGTCGGCACCAAGAACAGCGAGTTGACCCTGGCGACGGGCAGGGGCATGCCCCGCCTGACGGCGCTGGTCGATCAGCTCTCGGCGTTGATCTCCCAGGGCGCCCTGGCGGTCCGGCAGGACCCCGCCGAGATCGCCCGCTGGATCGAGATGCTCGCCGGCACGCCCCGGCAGTATCTGATGGGGCGGGAGAGCCTCGTGCAGTCGGGTGAGTACGCCGTGCCGCAACTGGTGGCGGCCCTGGGCAGCCCGCAGACCTCCGCCGACCTGCGCCAGCGGATCACGACGATGCTGCCCGAGCTGGGCAAGAGCGCCGTCAGGCCGCTGTCGGAGGCCCTCCAGAGCGACGACCCCTACACCCGCGAGGTGGTCGCCCGCACGCTGGGCAAGATCAGCTATCCCCATGCCGCACCGTACCTGAAGGAGCTGGCCACGCGCAAGGGCGTGCTGGACCGCACGCGCGAGGTGGCCGAGGCCGCCATGGTCAATTGCGCCGGGCGGGCCGCGCTGGACAAGAGCGCTGCCGAGCTGTTCTACGATACCGCCCTGAAGTACTACAACCGGGCCGACTCCGTCATGCCCGACAGCCGCTACGACACCGCCAACGTCTGGTACTGGCGCAGCCGCGACGGGCTGACCAACAAGGTCGTCCCCACGGCCCTGTTCAACGAGATCTACGCCATGCGGACCGCCCGCGAGGCGCTGACGCATGACGAGAAGTTCGGCCCGGCGGTGCCCCTGTGGATCGCCGCCAACCTCCGCAAGGAGGCCAACCTCGCCGCCCTCAACGCCCAGCGCACCGCGGCGGGGGAGCCGCCCGCCACCGATCCGACCCGGCCCGCCGATGAGCCCGGGGCCGACTATTACGCCAAGGCGGCGGGGGCCAAGTACCTCCAGTCCGTCCTGGCCATGGCCCTGAAGGACGGCGACCTGCCCGTCGCCATCGGGGCGATCCGGGCCCTCCGCGAGACCTGCACGTCCGAGAACCTCATCAAGGCCCTGGACGAGCAGGGCGGCGCCCAGCCGCTGGTGTCGGCGCTGAGCGCGCCGCTGCGGGAAGTGCGGTACATGGCGGGCGAGACACTGGCGCTGGCCCGGCCCGAGCGGCGGTTCACCGGCTGGCCGCTGGTGACGACCGTGCTGATCGAAGCTCTGCGCCAGACCGGCACTCCGACCGCGATCCTGGTCGATCCGGACCTGGACCGGCGGAACAAGGTCAAGGACCTGCTCCGCGGGGCCGGGTGCAGGGTCCTCGACGCCGACAACTTCGGCGTCGCGCTTCAGCAGGCCCGTGAAGCCGGCGGGGCGGACCTGGCCGTCATCGCCACCGACGCGACCTCCCCGGGCGCGCAGGCCGCTGTCGGAATGCTGCGGTCGGAGATGGTGTTCAGCCGGCTTCCGGTGGTCCTGGTCTCCCCGGCCGGCGACCTGGCCATGGCACGGGCCATGGAGAAGGCCGACCCGCTGGTGACGGTCCTGCCGGTCGACAAGCTCGACGCCGCGGGCGTCAAGCAGGTGGTCGAACACGCCGGCGACGCCTCTCTGTCCGACGAGGCCAGCGCCGACTGGGCCATCCGTGCCGCCAACGCCCTCAAGCTCCTGGCCGAGACCAAGACGCCCGTGTTCGACCTGACGTCGGCCACGGGGAGCCTGATCGGCGCCGTCAACGACAAGCGCGACCCGGTCCGCATCGCCGCGGCCGGGGCGCTCGGGCAGTTCCGCGCCGCCGAGGCCCAGCGGGCCCTGGCCGACCTCGCCGACGACGCCACCGCCGCCGAGCCGGTCCGCCTGGCCGCCTACGCCGCCCTGAGCGAGTCGCTCCGCCTGTTCGGCAACCAGTTGACCGAGGAGCAGATCAAGGCCGTCATCGACGTGGTGACCGCCAAGGGGTCCCTGCCTCTCCGCTCCGGCGCCGCCCAGGCCCTCGGCGCGATGAACCTGCCCGCCGAGAAGATCAAGGACCTGATCCTGTCCGCCAAGTAGATCGGTCCCCCTGCATACGACCAAAGGGCGTGGCGTTCCCCGAACGTCACGCCCTTCTTCTATTTCGCCCCGGGCATATTTCGCCCCGAGCCTATTTCGCCCCGGGCCCTTGTGGCCCGGGGTTGATCCTCTTCACCAATGGGGTCCACATGGTGCGGAAGGCTCAACCCCCGGCCACAAGGGCCGGGGGCGAAATAGGGGCGAAATAGGGGCGAAATAGGGGGCGCGCGCTCCGGAGGTGCTCAATGGGCAATTGGAAATCGGAATTTGGAGATGCTCAGTGCGCCGTCCATCCGCCGTCCACGGACAGGACGGCGCCGGTGACGTAGCTGGCGGCGGGGCTGGCCAGGAAGACGACGGGGGCGCGGATTTCGTGGAGCTCGGCCCAGCGGTCCATCGGGACCGCCGACAGCAGGGCGGCCGTCTTGGCCGGGTCGGCCATCACCGGGCGGTTGATCTCCGTGGCGAACGGGCCCGGGGCGATCAGGTTGACCGTCACGCCCGTGGTCGCCAGCTCTACCGCCAGCGCCCGGGTGAGCTGGAGCACGGCCCCCTTGCTGGTGCAGTAGCTGACCCTCTCGGGGAGGCCCACCAGCGACAGGGCCGAGCCGATGTTGATGATCCGTCCGTATCCCGCCGCCACCATGTGCGGCACGACCGCCTTGCAGGTGTTGTACACGCCGTCCACGTTCACCTGCAGGATGCGGCGCCAGTCCTCGTCGCGGATCTTCTCAAACGGGGCGCGGACATTGATCCCGGCATTGTTGACGAGGATGTCGATCCGCCCGAACTCCTCGACGCACCGCCTCACCGCCGATTCCACCGCCGCCCGGTCCGCCACGTCGGCGGGGGCCGCCAGGACCCTCCGCCCGGTGGCCGAGGCGACCTCCTCGGCGGCCGCACGGAGGTCCGCCTCCGTCCGCGAGATCAGCAGCAGGTCGGCGCCGGCCTCGGCCAGGGCCAGGGCCATCTCCTTGCCCAGGCCTTTGCTGCCGCCGGTGACGATCGCCACGCGCCCGGAGAGGTCGAACAGATCGCCCATTGTGCATCCACTCCGACAGCCGAATTGGCTCAGAAACTCGACCGGTGACTGGCGAGCCGTGCCACGTTCACCAGGATCCCCAGCACGCCGATGATGGTCCCGATGATCCCGAGCACCAGCCCGGCGGTGGCCATGCCCGCTCCGCCATACCGCCCGGGGTTGTTGCGGATGTGCTTGCGGGCGGAGGTGGCCAGGACGATGGCGATGGGTCCGAGGATGATGCCGCAGCAGGGCACGCCGATGATGCCCAGCACCATCGACGGCACCGCGCCCGGTGCATTTTGCCTGGCCGCCTGGTAGTAGGGCGCCTGCGCGCCGTAGGGCGCCTGTACGCCGTAGGGCGCGCGCGCGTCGTAGGGCGACGTCTGTGGCGGCGGCACGGCTCCCGGGGGCCGCGCCTGTTGGCTGGCCTGGGCGAGGCGCTCCAGGGCGTCGCCCTCGGGGGCCGGCGGCTGCCCGGGGA
>DASRZG010000452.1:0-21947 GCA_035686585.1 Phycisphaerae bacterium | reverse complement strand
GGGGCCCTCGACGAGGACCTCGAAGGTCCCACCCACCATGTCACGGTTGGCGGCGAGGGAGACCTCCTCCTGCACAGCCAACAGCTCGTGGTTGCGGCGGCGCTTGACGTCGTCGGGGACGTCGTCGGCCAGCCGGTCGTCGGCACGCGTGCCGGGGCGGGGAGAGTATTTGAAGATGAAGGAGTTCTTGTACCCGCTGCGGCGGATCAGGTCGGCGGAGGCGCGATGGTCCTCCTCCGTCTCGCCGGGGAAGCCCACGATGAAATCCCCCGCGACGGCGATCCCGGGGACGGTGCCGCGGGCGTCGTCGATGAGGGCGTCATACTCCGCCCGGCTGTACCGCCTGCCCATCGCGGCCAGCACCGCGTCCGAGCCGCTCTGGGCGGGGATGTGCAGGTACTCGCAGACGGTCGGCAGGTCGCGCATGGCCTGCAGGATCGCCCGGTCGAACCCGGCCGGGTAGCTGGTGATGAAACGCAGCCGGCGCAGGCCGGCGATGCCGTCCAGGCGGCACAGCAGGTCGGCCAGGCCCACGGCCGTCTCGCCGGCGGCGAATCGGTAAGAGTTGACCGTCTGACCCAGCAGCGTGATCTGGGTGACGCCGGCGTCGGCGAGCCGGCGGGCCTCCTCGACGATGGCGTCGGGCGCCCGGCTGATCTCGCGGCCGCGGACGTAGGGCACGACGCAGTAGGTGCAGAACTTGTCGCAGCCCCGCATGATGCGGAGGTAGGCTTGGCCCGGCAGGCGGGACGGATCGGCGGCGGGCCGTTGGCGGTCGAGGGTTTCCAGCGCGTCCAGGTCGGCGGGGGCGCCGCGATCGCCGTCCAGGCGGAGCTGGGCGGCCTCGGCCGCCTGGCGGATCATCTCCGGCAGGTGGGCGAGCTGCCCCGGCCCGCAGACCACGTCCAGGCCGGGGTGGCGTTTGAGGAGTTGGTCCCCGAGCCGTTGGGCCATGCATCCCAGTACGCCGATGAGGATCGGTTTACCGTCGGCCTTTCGCCGACACGCCCAGCCCAGGCGGGAGTGGACCTTGTCCTCGGCGTGCTGACGGACGGAGCAGGTGTTGTACAGCAGCGCGTCGGCGGCGCGGTCGTCGGCGGTGAGCTCGAAGCCGCCGGACCGCAGCATCGACGCCACCAGCTCGCTGTCCAGCGCGTTCATCTGGCAGCCCATTGTCTCCAGGTACACCTTCATGGCTGAGCCCGTCAGGATAGCATATTCGGCAGGGGCAATGGCATCCTAGGGGCGCCGTCACCGCCAGTTGGCATTGAACCCGCCCTCGGACAGGGCGCGGCGGAGGAGCATCCGGCCGCCTCGGTCGAGCTTGACCAGGCGGCGTTTGAAGTCGGCGCCCTCGAGGATCGCCACCTGCTCGCCCATGGCGGCGCGGATGTGGACGGCCAACTCCTGGCCGACGGCCAGCTCCTGGTGGCGCGGCGGACGGTGGTACACCAGGCGGTGGTCGGAGACGACCAGGCCGTTCATCCCATCCTCGGTCCGGACGAAGGAGCGGTCGGGGATGTAGGCCAGGAACCGCTCGTCCTCCCCGGGCCGGTACCACTGTTCCAGGCGGTTGCGGACGACCGTCGGCATCGCGTCCCACGGGTCCTCCTCGGTCCGCTCGTAGTAGCCGGCGAGCTGGCGATACGGGTCGCTGTCGGTCCCGCAGGCATTGGCGAAGAAGCCCATCGCCATCCGCAGGTTCCGGAAGTACAACCGGCACAGGCCCTTGCCGGTATCGGTGTTGACGCGGATCCGCCCGGAGATGCACCCGGCCCCACGGCACATGTCGCAGACCCAGTAGGGCATGGGCAGGTTGCCCGGCGGGGGCACGTTGGGCACTTCCGGCAGGTGCTCCAGCAGCTCCACGCCCTGGAAGTTGCCCAGCTTGTCCTGGCTGATCGACAGGTTCCCCGCGGCGTGCTCGGCCTCCAGCGAGATGCTGTCGCGGAGCCGGGGGGTATAGATCACCAGGTGCGCCGACAGGTGCGCCCGGGCCGCGCAGTGAATGCACCGGCGCGGGATCGACACCCGGAACGCCGGCGCACGCAGGAAGTCGGCGGGGAACTCCAGCAGCACCCCCCGGCGATCCAGCGCCACCAGCCTCATCTGCCCGCCCTCGTCGAAGATCGCCCGCGGCTCCTCGCCGACACCCTCGATCTCGACGGGGACGCTGGTCCGGCCCGGGTCGGAACCGGCCGGGACGGGCTCGTCCCGGTGCAGCGAGTCGTCCAGCCAGTCGGCGACGGTCTCGTCGAGCGAGACCTTCTTGTGCACCCGGACCCGGAACACGCCCCGGCAGACGGGGCAGCGGACCCGTTCGTTGGTGACGTCGGCGGGCACCGCCAGCACCGCGCTGCACCGCAGGCACTTGACTCTCGTCCCTGACATGTCCGACCTCCCTGACCCGCAAGCCGCTCGAAGAAAACGAATTGGGCACGGTCCCAGCCTGATGGGCAGGCCGGGAGAAATGGTCCGTCCACTGTGATAAACGCCTGAGCGGGTGATAGGTTCCGTCGTTTGGGCCACGCCGGAGTCAGCGGGCAAAATAAAGCCTCCGCGTGTGCCGATGATGGACCAGGTAAGAACCCTTTATATCCACGTGGGCGGCGCGCTTGTCGGCACATGGCCGGCATATGGACGTTGCCGCCCGCAGTAGGGCTGTCGGTTCTTTACATGGTTGCCCTTCTGTCGAGCACGGCAGAGGCAATATTCATTATACAGTTCGCTCCTCTTTTCCATCGGCCCGAGCGGGTCCTTTTCTTGAGTTGGGCGCGCGTGAAAATGCAAGTGGGAAGGGAAGGCCTTGGCGCCTGGACCCGCCTCACGCGCATGGTCAAGCGAACAACGCTTGGCGACGGCATCCGCTCCCCCCTTAGACCTACTGCCTTGGACCTTGGACCTGCCTTGGACCTTGGACCCGCCGCTCACGCCCGCAGAGACGCGCCGAGCCGGCGGGAGATGGCCTGGACGACCTCGTCGGTCATCTCGTCGACGTCCTCGCCGCGGAGGGTGCCTTCGTCGCTGCGGTAGGTCAGCGAGACGGTCACGGACTTCCTGCCGGCGGGGATGGGCTTGCCGCGGTAAGTCGTGACGTACCGGACGGCCTCGCGCGCGGGTTGGCGGACGCTGTCGATCACGTCGGCGATCTGCCGCCAGGCGACGGGCTCGTCGACCACCAGCGACAGGTCGCGCTGGACGGCGGGGAACTTCGGCAGCGGCTGATACGTCCGGGCCGCGCCCGCCCGCTTCAGCAGGATGCCCACGTTGACCGCCGCGGCGGCGTGGCGGCTCTCCAGGCCGTAGTGGTCCAGCACGCCCCGGGCCACCTGCCCGATCCACCCGATGGGCTGCCCGTCCAGGGTCAGCAAGGCCGAGGCCCCCTCGGCCAGCCCCGGCAGGGATTCCGGCGCCACCTGGACGCCGGCCGCGCCGCCGGCGACGCGGGCCACGACGGCCTCCACCACGCCGCGCAGGGCCTGGACGTCCCGGACGGTGACGATGCCCAGCTCGACGAACTCCGCCGGCAGGCCGTCCGGGCGGTCGCCGGCGGGGAAGACCGCCGACAGCTCGTACAGGCTCACGCCGTCGCTGCCGGCGTCCTGGTTGGTCTTGCACGCCCGCAGCAGCCCCGTCATGACGGTCGGGCGGAGCAGGTTGCTGGTCCGCCGGCTGACCGAATCGACGCGGACGCCCTGGCCGAATCCCCACAGCCCGGCCTCGGCGTCGTCGGTGAAGCTGAAGGTGACCGCCTCGTCCACCCCCGCCGCCGACAGGACGTCGCGGATGTCCGCGCGGACGCGGTCGGTCGCGTCCAGGCCGATGACGCGGTGGGTCACCTTCGCCCGGACGGGGATCCGGTCGTAGCCGTACAGCCGGCCGACCTCCTCGATCAGGTCCACCTCGCGCGTCAGGTCGGGCCGGTGCGAGGGGATGGTGCAGGTGACCACCCCGTCGGCCAGCTCGGCCGACAGGCCCAGGCGGTCGAGGATCTCCGCCTGCGTCCGATCGTCCACGCCGACGCCCAGCAGGTCGCGGCAGCGCCGGGTGCGCATGGCGACGCGGGCGGGGACGAAGGGCCGGTCCCACACATCCACGACGCCCTCCGCCAGCTCGCCGCCGGCGATGTCGAGGATGATCCGGCACGCCCGCCGGCTGGCCGCCTCCAAGCCCACCGGGTCCACGCCGCGCTCGAACCGGTAGCTCGCCTCGCTCATCAGCGACAGCGCCCGCCCCGTGCGGCGCGTGGTCAGCGGATCGAACCGGGCCGACTCGATCAGCACGTCGGTGGTCTTGTCGCTGATCTCGCTGTCCAGCCCGCCCATGATGCCCGCCACCGCCACGGGGCGTTTGGCGTCGGCGATGATCAGCATGTCCGAGCTCAGCTTGCACAGGGAGCCGTCGATGCTGACGATCTCCTCGCCCTCGGCGGCGCGGCGGACGACGATGCGGTGCTCCGCCAGCAGGTGATAGTCGAAGGCGTGCAGCGGCTGGCTGTACTCCATCAGCACGTAGTTGGTCGCGTCGACGACGTTGTTCACCCCCCGCAGGCCGACCGCCTCCAGCCGCTCGATGAGCCACCGCGGCGACGGGCCCAACCGCACGCCGCGGATCACCCGGGCGGTGTAGCGCGGGCACAGGTCGGGATCCAGCACCTGTACGTCGGTCAGCTCGGACGCGGCCACCGGCCCGGCCGGCAGGTCCAGGTCGGGCAGCTTCAGCTCGACCCCCAGCGCCGCCGCCAGCTCGCGGGCGACGCCGATGTGACCGAGGCAGTCAGGCCGGTTGCTCGTGACGTCCAGGTCGAACACCACGTCCGTGTCGGTCTCGATGACCGCGTCGCAGCACAGCCCGGTGTTCGTGAACCGCTCCGCCAGCTCGCTGACGCCTCGGGCGGCCACGTCCACGTAGTCCGTTAACCAGTTCAGTGAGATCTTCATGGGCCCGGCTTCCGCTCGACAAGTCCAGGACAGGATATGCTAACGAAACCTGCAAGCCGGTCAAATCTTTTGGCCGAGACACTTGGTCGGTGGGATTCTCCCGCTATCCAGGGTGCCACAGGCTGCTTGCAGCCTGTGCGAAACGTGGCGGGGGCCGCCCGAACTTCCCCTCACCTGTCGGCACGGGCTGCAAGCAGCCCGTGGCACCCCCGCGTGGGCGTGGGTGTCGGTGTGATGATCGGACCCGAGTCGGCGCCCCCGGCGTCCCTCACCAAATCCATCCGCCGCCCAGGAGCCGGTCGCCGTCGTAGACGACCGCCGCCTGCCCGGGTGTGACGGCGGAAACGGGCCGGTCGAAGTCCACGGTGAACGCATCGGGCGCGGTGACGCGGACCCGCCCGGGCGCCCCAGCGTGGTTGTAGCGGATCTGGACGGTCGCGTCGAACCGGGCTCCGACCGCGGGCCGATCGCCGTGCCAGTTGGCGTCGCCGGCCGACAGACAAGCGGAAAGGGTCTGCTCCTTCGGGCCGACGGTCACCGTGGCCGTGGCGGCGTCGATGTGCGTGACGTACAGGGGCGCCCCCGCCGCCACCCGCAGGCCGCGGCGCTGACCGACGGTGAAATGCCCCACGCCCTCGTGCGTGCCCAGGACGTTGCCTGACGCGTCGACGATCTTCCCCGGCCGCAGCGCGTCCGGGCGGCGCTGACGGAGAAGCTCCACGTAATCGCCGCTGACAAAGCAGATCTCCTGGCTGTCCGGCTTGTCGGCGACGGGCAGGTGCAGGTCGGCGGCGATCCGGCGGACGCGGGCCTTGTCGGTGACGTCCCCGATCGGCAGCAGGATCCGCCCGAGATGCTCGCGGGCGATGCCGAACAGGGCGTAGGACTGGTCCTTGTCGGCGGCGCGGTGGATGGCGGCGCCGATCCTCCGGGCGTGATGCCCGGTGGCGACGTATCGGGCGCCCAGCGCGTCCGCCCGGGCGATCAGCCGGGAGAACTTGATCCGCGTGTTGCAGTGCACGCACGGGTTGGGCGTCCTGCCGGCGGCGTACTCGTCGGCGAAGTAGTCGATGATCCCGGCGAACTCGGCGCCCGCGTCGAGGACGAACAGGTCGATCCCGAGCGCCTCGGCCACCCGCCGGGCGTCGGCCTGGTCGGCGGGGCTGCAGCAGCCGCTCGTGTCGTGGTCGCGGTCCACCGACCCGCCCAGGCACAGGAAGACCCCGGTCACGTCGTAACCGGCCTGCTGGAGCAGGGCGGCGGCGACGGAGCTGTCCACCCCGCCGCTCATGGCGACGAGCACGTTGTCCGGGGTTCGGGTCATCGGTGCATCATTGTATCGACGGGACGAAGGGCGCGTTCGCCCGAAACGCAACGAAAGCCCGCGGAAGGCTTTCCGTGGGCCTTTCCCGCGCGTTGACAACAGACAGGGGGATGGAGTCTAGTACTTCGACCATGGGTGAGACGAACGCCGGTGAGAGCTCGGGCGCGGAGCGGGTCTGTCCGCGGTGCCGGATGTCCAACGCCGCGGACGTGGAATTCTGCTCCCACTGCGGCGCACGCCTGGGTCCGCACCGCCACGTGCCGTGGTGGCACCTGCACCGGCGGGTCTACGACTGGACGCTGGCGTGGGCGTACCGCCCCTCGGCCGGGGCCGCCCTGTTCGTGCTGAGCTTCGCCGAGAGCAGTTTCTTCCCCGTCCCCCCCGACGTCCTGCTGATGCCCCTGGTCCTGGGCAACCGCCGGCGGTGGTTGCGGTACGCGACAATCTGCTCGGTCGCCAGCGTGGTCGGCGGGGTGGCGGGATACCTGATCGGCATCGGGCTCTGGGAGGCCATCTCCCCTTACGCGTTCAAGTGGTTCGCCTGGGCGGGTCTTAACCAGGCGAACTTCGACAAGGCCTACGGTTGGTACGAGAGGTGGAACTTCGCGGTCGTCTTCCTGGCCGGATTCACCCCGCTGCCCTTCAAAGTCATCACCATCACGGCGGGAGTATTCCGGATCAACTTTGTGATCTTCCTGGTGGCGGCGGCGATAAGCCGCTCTGCGCGGTTCTTCCTGGTCGCCGGTCTGTGCCGGAAGTTCGGCCCGCGAATCACCCCCTTCATCGACAGGTACTTCAACTGGTTGGCCCTGTTGTTCGCCCTGCTGCTCGTCGGCGGTTTCGCCGCGATCCACTACCTGAGGTAGCTGCGCTGGGTGCCACGGCTGCGTTTTCCGCAGCCGTGGCACAACGGTCCCCATGAGGCGGCACCCCCGTTCGACCCGGACAGTGCTCCGTGTCGATGGTCGACCGCGCAACCCTCCCCCCCGGGCACCACTGTGGCACGGTTGCAGACTACGCAACCGTGGCACCCCGGTCCCGACCTGGTGCCATGGAAGCGTGGGGACTGCGAGCCCTACCGCCTGGCCGAATCGGCGGGGCTGGGGGCGCCGTTGGGCTTGGCGTCGGGCTTGGCTTCCTCCTCGGGCTCGGGCTTCTTCTGGGAGGGGTACTGGATGCGCCCGTGGGCGATGGAGACGAGGGACTTGATCAGGGAGCTCTCGATGGCGTGGACTTCCCGCAGCGTCAGGTCGCAGTCGTCGAGCTGCCCGTCGGTGAGGCGCTTGGAGACGATCTGGTGGACCTGGGTCTCGACGCGCCCGGGCGTCGGGTCGGGGGTGGCGCGGATGCTGGATTCGGAGGCGTCGGCGAGCATGAGGATGGCGGCCTCTTTCGAGCGGGGCCTGGGCCCGGGGTAGCGGAACTCGACCTCCTCGGGGGCGCGGTCGGTCTCGTCCTTGCGCTGGGCGGTGGCGGCGTGGTAGAAGTACTCCACCAGGGTCGTGCCGTGGTGGCAGGCGATGAACTCGTGCAGCACGCGCGGCAGGCCGAACTCGCGGGCGAGCTCCAGGCCCTCCTTGACGTGCCCCTTGATCACCAGCAGGCTCATCGCCGGGCTGAGCTTGTCGTGCTTGGAGGCGGGCCCGGACTGGTTCTCGATGAAGTATTCGGGCTTGTTGATCTTGCCGACGTCGTGGTAGTACGCCCCCACCCGCGCCAGCAGCCCCCGGGTGCCGATCGTCTCGGCGGCGGCCTCGCACACCGAACCCAGCAGCAGCGCGTGGCTGTACGTGCCGGGCGCCTCGATCGCCAGCCGGCGCAGCAGCGGCTTGGACGCGTCGCACCACTCCAGCAGCGTCAGCGAGGTGGAGATGCCGAAGATCCGCTCGATCAGCGGCAGGATGCCCTGGGCGATGAACCCGGCGGTGATCGCCCCCAGCGCCGCCACCCCGCCGTCTTTCAGGATGAACCCGATGGGCACGCCGCGGGCGGCCAGGGCAAGCCAGTTGCCCGCGAACACGACCACCGCCGCCATGCCGCCGGCCTCGATGAGCTTGCTTCGGGTGCGGACCTCCCGCAGCAGGAAGATGGCGGCCGTGGAGGCGGCGCCCAGCACCAGCATCTGGCCCGTTCCCAGGCGCAGTTGCAGCGCCGTCAGCAGCACCAGCGCGGCGGTGACGCCCAGCGCGAACCGCTGGTCATAGGCGATCGTCAGGATCACCGCCGCCAGGAACAGCCCGAACACCGACAGCAGCGGGAAGCCCAGCAGGCCCGCCATCACCCGCCCGGCCAGCAGCGTCAGCGCCAGCAGGGCCGCCAGGGCGAACCCGCGCCAGTGGTTCTTGACCACGCGGGGCCTCTGCTGCCAGACGTACAGGCCCAGGAACAGGATGACCCCGGCGATCAGGCCCGCCCGGCCCAGGATCAACCACACCTGCCGCCACGGGCGAAGGGCGTTCTGCTCGGTGAGCCACTTCTCGTGCTCGGCGGCGAGCTTCTGGAAGTCCAGCGCGCCCAGCCCGCGTCCGCCGGTCCGGCGGACGATCAGGTTGCCGGCCTTCCAGTCGTCGGGGGCCGTACCGACCTTCTCGCGGGCGTCGTTGGCGATGGCCTTGGTGGCGTCGGGATCGACCTTGAACACGGACACCCCGGCCTGGAAGGTCGACCGGAGGTAGTTCTCCACGTACGGGCGGACGTAGGGGGGGAACCGCGCCGCCGCGTCGGAGACAAAGCCGTCGCGGTCGTGGGCGTCGGCGACGTTCAGCAGGCGGGCTTTGAGCTCGCGGCGCCTCGCCCCGCCCTTCTCCACCATCACGTCCGGCCCCGTCTTGCGGCGATAGGCGACGCCGAAATCGGCGTCGGTGACGGTGAAGCGGCTCTGGAGCTCCTCGCCGAGCTCCTGGACGGCGCGGGCGTATTCCTTCGCCTCCTCCGGCTGGTTCAGCGGGGCCAGGGCAGCCAGGTCCTTGGCGGTCCGGACGCCGAACAGCTTGCGTTGGCTGTCGGCCAGGTCCGCCGGCTGGGCGGTGGTCGCGACGGTCTTGGCGAAGCCCTCCAGGTCGCTGATGATCCGCGCCAGCACGTCCTCCCGGAGCACGATCACCGCCGGCGCCGCGTCGGCGGCCTTGTCCTGCTCCGTGCGGGTCCGCTCCGGCGATTCCACCTTGAAGTCCACCCGGGCGTAGATGTCGCGGGCGACGTACCCGCCGGGCCGATACGGCAGGGGCTCCAATGGAGAGATGTCCATCGCCAGCACGGCGGCGAACAGCGCCGCCGCCAGCAGCAGCGAGCCCGCCCCGCCGGCGGCGCGGAAGCTGCGCCACCGCCGGCGCCCGTTGACGGCGGCGGGCTTGCGCGGCTCCAGCCGGCTGGCTGGGGGCTTCTTCCTGTTCCTGAACGGCCACATGGGACGCTATTCCAGATCGGCCGGTTCGGCCTCCTCCGTCAGTTCGGCCTTCCCGGCCGTTTCCGCCACCTCGGGCGCCTCCGGCGGCAAGGACCCGCCTCGCAGCCGGGCATAGGCCAGCACGACGTTCTGCACCAGCCGGTGCCGGACGATGTCGTTTCGGTCCAGGCGGACGAAGATGAGTCCCTTGATTCCCTGGAGCCGGCGCTGCGCGTCGATCAGCCCGCTGGTGACGTCCTCGGGCAGGTCGATCTGCGAGTCGTCTCCGGTGATGATCATCTTCGACCCGTGCCCCAGCCGGGTCAAGAACATCAGCATCTGCGCCGGCGTGGTGTTCTGGGCCTCGTCGAGGATGATGACCGAGTCGTTGAAGGTCCGCCCGCGCATGAACGCCAGCGGGATCACCTCGATGATGTCGTTGTCCATGAACCGGCGAACCTGCTCGAACTCCATCATGTCGTGCAGGGCGTCGAACAGCGGGCGGAGGTACGGGTTGACCTTGGCCTGGAGGTCACCGGGCAGAAAGCCCAGCTTCTCTCCCGCCTCCACCGCCGGGCGCGCCAGCACCAGCCGCCGCGCCATGCCCGTCTTGAGCAGGTTCACCGCCACCGCCACCGCCAGGTACGTCTTGCCCGTCCCGGCCGGGCCCATGCAGAAGACCATGTCGTGCTTCCGCATCGACTGGACATACCGCCTCTGCCCCGCCGAACGGGGCTTGATCAGCCGGGCGTTGTACACGCCCACCGCGTCGGCGGTGTCGCCGTCGTGGCTTTCCGCCGCCGCCGAGATCGCGTCGGCGACCGACTGCGGCGTGACCGCCTCGTTGCGGCGGACGCGCCGCTGCAGCGCCGACAGCACCGCCGCCGCCTTCGAGACGCTGCCCGCCGCGCCGGTGATCTTCACCGACCCGCCGCGGGCGAACATCTGCACGTTGAACGTCTCGCGGATCGTCCGCAGATTCACGTCGCCGGGCCCGAACAGCACGGGCTGCATCTCGGGCCGCTCCAGTGTCACGGTCAGTTCCAGCCGTCTTTCTCCGATTCAGCCCGCCGCCGCCAGCAGCACGTACGCCACGGGCGCCGCCAGCAGGGGCGAGTCCACAATATCCAATACGCCGCCGAACTCCGGCAGCATCGCGGCGGAATCCTTTGCCCCGGCCGCTCGCTTCAGCGCCGATTCGCACAGGTCCCCGACCTGCCCGAACAGGCCCGTGACCGCCCCGAAGGCGGCCCCGCCGGCCGGGCCCAGCTCGACGTGGGCGCCCCCGCCGGGGAGGGCGTTGAGCCCCGCGGCCAGCGCCGCGCCCACCGCCGCCGCCGTCACCAGCCCGCCGGCCAGGCCTTCCCAACTCTTGCCGGGGCTCAGCCACGGTATCATTTTATGCCGCCCGGCCGCCGAGCCGACGAAGTACGCGCCGATGTCCGTCGCCTTCACCACGGCCACGAACAGCACGAACGCGCCCAGCCCGAAGCGGATCCGGATGTCCAGCGCCACGCCCGCACACACGCCCACGTAGGCCACTGCCAGCACCGAGCTGGCGACGTTGCCGATCGCCCCGTCGGTGCGGCGCCGCCTCAACTGGGCGGCGAACAGCGCCATCAGCGTCAGGGCCAGCACCACCGGCAGGACCGCCCCGGCCGAGGCGGGGTCCATCGCCTGGCGCCAGAACGGCAGCGACCCGATCAGGATCGACGCCGGCAGGCCCGCCAGCCGGAAGACCGTCAGGCCCGCGCCGGCACACAGCCGGGCGAGCTCCAGGTAACCGGCCGCGATCAGAAGGATCACCACCACCGTCAGCGGCGCCCCGTCCAGGACCACCTCCCTGTCCGGCGCGAGGCGGAACCTGGGGACGCGCGCCTCCTGGAGCTTCCAGTCGGCGGCGAGCACCAGACACACAAGGGCGATCAGGATCGCCCCGATGAGGATTCGCTTGGCCATCCGCTGCATGTCGCTGACGGTATTACAAGGCTTTATCGACCAGAAGGGAAGGCCGTTGCATCACCGAAGAAGACGCTCTCGTGCTTGACGCCCTGCCGCGGCTGGGCCATCCAGTCGGCGACGGCTCCGCGCCAGCGGAGGTAGTGGTCCGTCTGCTGGTGGGCGGCGAAGTCGTCGGCGCCGCGGTAGACCTCGTAGAGCAGGAACCGGGTGGGGTCGTCGAGGGCCTGGGAGACGTCGAACCGCACGTTGCCGGCCTCGCGGCGGGTGTTGCGGGCGTTGTCCAGGGTGGCCTCGACGAACGGAGACACGAAAGCCTCTTTCACGTAAACGGTTACGGCGACGACGTACATGGCATGCTCCTTGGCCCTTCCGTTGCCGGCGGGCTCATTGGCTCAACCGGGCGACCAGCACCTCTTTGGGGGGGATCGGGGCGGAGAACCCGCTGGCGGACCGGGTGATCCGCAGGCCCAGGTCGGACAGCTCGGCGATCTTCTTCATGCCCCGGCCCCGGATGCCGACGCGGGCCGGGCTGGATCGGAAGTTGAACACGAACAGGATCTCCGCCCCGTCCGGCGCGACCAGCCGGCGGACGCGGATGTCCGGGCGGGTCGAGGTCAGCAGGGGCTCGGGGCGAATCCCGGCGTCCGCCAGCGTCCCGGTCAGCCACTTGAGCACGGCCGGGGCGTGCGCGCGGAAGTACACCTCCCCCAGCGGGGCGCCCAGCAGCACCGCCCTGCCCTTCCCGTCGGCCCGCACCACCACCCCCGCACGGCGGTGCGGCCACCGGCCCGCCACCCGCGCGCCGCGACGCGAGGTGGGCCCATCGAGCAGGTTCAGCGTGGTCAGGAACACCCCCGGCGGGCAGGCGATCCGTCCGTGGGGGGTCGTCAGCGTCCGCGGACGGTCCAGCAGGACGCGGTCGCTCTCCCGGCAGCCGAACAGCTCCGCCAGCGGCGCCGGCGGCACGTCGGGCGCCGCCCAGCCGTTGGCGTCGCGCATGCCCGGCGACGGCTCGCAGATCAGCAGCCCGCCCTGGCGGACGTACCGCTTCAGCAGCTCGGCCAGCTCGGGCGGGACCATTCGCGGGCAGGGCAGATACACGACCGGGTAGTGCATCAGCCGCTCGTACTGCTCGGAGGGCACCACGTCGGCGGGGATGTCCCGTTCCCACAGCGCCAGGTGGATGCCGCGGAGGGAGGCCTTGTAGGGGTAGTCCTCCTTCGCGCCGCCCGGCACCGTCACCGGGCCCGGGGCGCCGGTGGCGATCCGACTGATCAGGTCGCTGGAGAAATCGTACAGGATGCCCACCGTCGCCGCCGGGGGCCGGGCGGGGCCGAAGGCCTTCTCGTGGGCCTTGATGACCGTGTTGAGCCGGGCGACCTCCCGGCTGCGGTCGGTCGGATCGCCATTGATCTCGGTCAGCCCGGCGTCGTGGCTTTCGGAGCTGAGCCGCTCGGAGCGGTACTGCCAGTAGACCAGGCCCTTGGCCCCGCCGGCGACGGTGGTGTAGGCGGTCTGGCGGAAGTAGGACGGCGGGGTCTCCTCCAGGTACATGCCGGTGTTGCCGTAGATCTCGTTGATCCAGAACGGGTCCTTCACCCCCCGCAGCCGGGCGCAGATCAGGTCCACCGTGGCGGCCTGGTAGGCGACAGGCTGGCCGGCCAGCAGGGGCAGGTCGTCCGGGCGGTTGGGGCAGCTCGACCCGAACACGTCGAACGGCTGGGCGTTGAGGTAGTCGTTGCTGACGTCCTCGAAGGCGTCCTGGAGCACCGAGCAGAAGCCCGCGTGGCAGAGGATGGGGCGGGTCGCGTCGAGCCGGCGGATCTCATCGCGGACCCACTTCAGCCGATCGGCGACCATCACCGCCCGCCAGGTGCGAAACAGCAGCCAGCCGGCGTAATCGCCCACGTTGACCGGCGCCTTGACCGCGCCGAAGTCCGCCCCCTTGCCCGAGACCGCCAGGCAGGTGAAGTCGTTGAAGGCCTCGATCGTGCCGAACCGCTCCTTCAGCCAGGCGCGGTACTTGGCCATCGACTCCGGGCAGGCGCAGTCGTCGGCCGGTCGGGAGCGGGGCTCGTTCCAGGCGTGCCAGGCGAGCAGGTTGGGCCGGTCGCGGTATCGCTCCACCGCCGCCCGGATGAACGGGTTGGCCTTGTGGCGGACCAGGTCCTTGTCGAAGCACGGCGCCAGCCCGCCGACGTAGACCGAGCCGATCGAGACCGGCAGCATCCGCTCGCCGTTGGGGCGGACGCGGAAGGCGTCGTAGCGGTCGAACAGCCACTCGGGCCCGGCCGGCAGGAAGAACTTGAACAGGACCTTCAGGCGGTGCTTTTCGGTGAGGTCGAACAGGCGGTCGAGGTCGGAGAAGTCCAGCTCGCCCTCATTCCGCTCGTGCCACCGCCACTGCGGGCGGAGCTGGATGACGTCGAAGCCCATCTCGCGGACGTGGGCCAGGTCGCCGTCCCACTCGCCCGGCAGAGGCGTGGGCTGACGGTAATACTGCACGCCGAGGGTGATGTCGGGAAAACGTTTCATGCTCTTTCCTTTTTCGCGAAACCGCAAGCTTGCCCCGTTGGGGCGGGATTCATGCCAGCCCTGGGAATTCCCGCAATCGACAATCGTCAATCCGCAATCCCCTCTCTGCGATCTCTGCGCCTCTGCGGCCCATTCTGTCGGGCAATCCTACTTGTCGCCCCTGGGGCGCAGGCGGCGGAAGACGATGGGCCCGGTCGCCTGTTCGAAGGGGATGCTGAGCCGGTCGATCCGCCCGTCCGGGCCGGGGGAGAAGGTGATCAGGTCCCGCGCCTCCCACAGCGGGCGGGCCATCTCGAAGACCTCGCCGTGATGGTGGCGGACGGCGTGGGCGATGCCCGCCCAGTGCGCCTCCAGCCGGCCGTCAACGAGCCGGACGTCCATTGTCCCATAGCCGGGATGCCGGTACCGGCCCGCGTACCTGGCCAGTTCCCGCGGCGGGCCGCAGGTGGCGCGGCGCCGACGGGCGGACTTCTTCCGGCGCGACCCCTGCTCGGCCTTCTGAGCGGCGAGCTCTTTCCGCCATCGCGCGATCCACGGGGCGGGCGCCACGCCCAGCATCCGGTCGAAGGCGTGGTAGACCACCGCCGGGGGGGCGGCATGGCCCATCGCGTTGGACAGCGCCACCACGCCCGCCTTCGCGTGCGGCAACAGGCCGATCCACGTCTGGAACCCGTTGACCAGCCCGCCGTGCGTCAGCGCCACGTGGCCCCGGTACGCCTCCACCCGCCAGCCCAGCCCGTAGCAGGGGTGCAGCATCTCCGGCCAGCGGACCGGCTCGCCCACCACCACCTGCGGGCGGTGAATCTCCCGGAGCGCCTCGGCCGAGATGATCCGCGTCCGTCCCACCTTCCCGCCGTCGAGATTCATCAGCAGCCACCGGGCCATGTCCGCGGCACCGGCGTTGATCCCCCCGGCCGGGCCCAGCGAGCTGAGGTCGTCCATCGCCGTCCGGACAGCGCGCCCGGCCTTTCGCTTGTACGGCAGGGCGTAATCGTCGCCGGCCTGGGTTTCGGCGGCGGAGCAGTTCGCCCCCCTCATCCCCAGCGGCTCGAAGAGGCGGGTGCGGACGAACTGCTCCCACGTCTGCCCGCTGACGGCCTCGACCACCAGCCCGGCCACCATGAACATCATGTTCTGGTACTGCCAGCCGCTTCGGAAATCCTTGCTGGGCGGCAGGTGGCGGAGCCGGGCGAACAGTTGCCGCCGCGAAAGCGTCAGGCCGTACCAGGCGTTGTCGTGCCGCGGCAGGCCCGTGCGGTGGCACAGCAGGTCGCGGGGGGTCGTCCGCTCGGTGGCCACGCGGTCTTGCAGGCGGAATCCCTCCAGCACCTCGCGGACGGGCGTATCCCAGGTGAGCCGGCCCTCGTCCACCAGGATCCCCACGGCCGTGGCGGTGAAGGCCTTGGTGACCGACCCGATCCCGAACAGCGTCCGCGGCGTGACCGGCAGCCGGCGCTTCCGATCGCGCAGGCCGAAGCCCTCCGCCATCACGCACCGCCTCCCCTGCACGGCCGCCACCGCCATGCCGGGCACCGACCACGCCTTCATCGCCCGCGGCACAAACGCCCGCAGCCCCGCCAGCCAGGATGGGTCGGATCGGCTCATGGGTTCGTCCCACCTGCCCGATAATTAACCGCGGAGGACGCGGAGGACGCGGAGGGGGGATTGCAGATTGGCGATTGACGATTGTCGATTGCGGGGATTTCCAGGGCGGGTATGTATCCCGCTTGCGCGGCCTTCTCCCGACCCTCCGGAACGTCGCATCGGTCCTGGGCTCTTCTTCCACTCATCCCAGTTGCTCTCCGCGTTCTCCGCGTCCTCAGCGGTTAGTCTGGCCTTGGGACTTACTCTCCGCCGCCAGGCGCTTGGCGCGGTTGCGGGCCATCTCGGCCAGGATCTCCTCGCGGATGGGCGTGAAGACGTCCACGAAGATCACCGGCTCGTCGCCCAGCAGGTCGCCGCCGTGGACGACGTTGGGCGGGGCATACCAGATGTCCCCCGGCTCGACGATCTTCTGCTGATCGCCCACGTACAGCCGCATCCGGCCCCGGATCATGAAGCTGAACTGCTCGTGGGGGTGGGAGTGCCTCTCGTACTGCCCCCCGGGCTGGAAGATCGCCCAGATCAACTGGAGCTTCTCGCCCGTCAGGAGCTTGATCTTGCACAGCGACTCCGGCAGGCCGTGGTCCTCGGCTTCGAGGCTGTCCCAGTGATGAAAGTAGTTCATGGTGGTCCCTTGTTGGTTGGGCGGGGGAACAGGGCGAGTGTCCGGCCTGTTCCGGGTTCGCGAAACCGCAAGCGGCGAGAGTATCATCGCGTTGGTCATGGGGGATTGGCAAGCGGCAGCCTGCCTTCGTCGCGGACGAGCCGGGCGAGCGGGGCGAGATACTCGTTGGTCGGCGTGTCCTCGGTGACCCCGACGATCAGGGCCTCCCCGGGGGCCGACTCGGACAGGATCTGCCGGCACCGGGCCAGGACCGCCTCCCGCCCGGACAGGTGGACGGAGGAGGGGAAGTTCAGGAACAATCCCTTGCCGGCCCAGGCGCGGCGGGCGTCGGCGACGGGCAGGTCGCAGTCGGGCGGCGGAGTGAATGCCTCGATGCAGTCCAGCGATGTCGCGGCGATCAGCGGGGCCATGGCGCGGCAGTTGCTGTCCAGGTGCGCCCCGGTCAGGATTCCCCGGCCGCGGCTCAGCGCGCACGCCTCCTCGATGGCGGGGTAGTGGTAGCGGCGAAACCGCTCCGGGCCGACGATCTCGAAGCAGACGTTGCCCTCGATGACGGCGATCCTGGCGGGCGAATCGGCCAGCACCGCCAGCGCCCGGCGGCGGCGGGCCAGCAGGGCGTCGTAGAGGGCGTCGATGCGCTCGGGCCGCTCGGTGAGCTCGACGCTGAACGCCTCGACGCCCATGATCTCGTGGATGATGTCATACATCGGCGTCCGGATCGGCGCCGGCCGGGCCAGGCCCTGCTCGCCGTGGCGGGCGTCATCGGCGGCGAATTGCTCGTACGTGGGCGCGAACCGCGTCGCCTCGGTGAGGGCGATCAGGGCGTCGTAGTCGGCGGGGCCCCGGAACAGCCGCTGGAGCGTCCAGGTGGTCGCCTGGCGGAAGAGCGTGACGGTAGCCAGGTCGCCGGCCGGGGTGTGAAACGTCGTCCGCGTCCGCGGATGGCCCTCCGGATCGGTGAACGTCTCCGTCTCGACGGCCGTGTCGGCGTACTCGATGCGGTAGACGTTCGACCGGACGATGATGCACGCCTCCGCCTCCAGCAGCGGCGGGTAGTCGGGCGGGAACAGCCGGGTATGCCAGATCGCCACCGGCACCCGGTCCGGCATCCCGCCCGCCCAGGCTGTCAGCACTCGTTCTCTTGGGGTCACCGCGGGATCATCTCGTAGCCGTATTCGCCGTCCTTGCCGGTCAGGGAGGTCATGATCTTCCAGGCCTCCTTGGCCTTGGGCACGTCGGCCTCGACGGCGGTCACCAGCGCCACCCACGAGCCGTAGCGGTGCCACGCCCACCAGCGCTCCTGCTTGCCGGCGTAGGCGTTCCAGGTCATCCCGGCCCCCCAGCCCTTCTCGCGCAGCGGCCAGTTGCCCTTGGCGTCCGGGGCGGTGACCAGGCCGGTGTTGTCGTGGAAGGAGTTGTCCACGTTGAGCTTGGTGTAGTACCAGATCTCGCCGTAGTTCTCCAACGGCCTGCCCGCTCCTTCGACCATCTTGACCGTCTTCTTGCCGTCGGGGCCGGTGACGACCTCGGTCTTGACCACCTCGATGGCGGTGGAGTAGGCGACGGCGTCGCGCGGGTCGTACCGGTAGGTCTTGCCGTCGGGGGCCTTGAACTCGTCGTCGGAGGTGTAGAAGCCCACGATATACTCCGCCGTCCAGTCGCGGACGGGGGCGGCCTTGGCGAACCCCTTGTCCACGGCGTTGCCCAGCGACCAGACCACCCACGAGTACTGCCAGACGGAGCAGTGCTTGGCGTTGACCCAGTGGGGCCGGCCCGAGCTGGTGAAGTTGCCCGCCGGCGGGGCGTGCACGCGCCGCCCCGATTGGACCATGCGCTTGTTCATCTGGTCCATGCAGTCGTTGACGCCCCAGGCGAAGTAGTCCTTCAGCGGATCACCGTCGGGCAGGATGAAGGCGGCGTCCACCACGTGCCGCAGGCCGTAGGCGAACGCCCGGTCCAGGCCCTGCCACCGCAGCCCCTTGTGCGGCCACTCGCCCATCTGGTAGGCGGCCCAGAAGCTGGCCTCCTCGGCGTAGAACTTGTCCCCGGTCAGCAGGTAGGCGACGTAGCCCAGCGAGGGGGCGTGGGCGTGGTCGGGCTGGACCGGCGTCCTGCCGCCGTCGGGCAGCCGGTACAGGTCCGGCCGGAAGCCCGAGTCCTGCGCGGGCTGCTTGACGGTGCGGATGTCGTAGCCGGCCGCCCCGTCCTGGCGGACGTGGATGAAGAAGGCGCCCGCCCCGTTGCCGTCGGCGTGGAGGATGGCCTGGTAGGTTTTTGGCGCCCCGCTGAGCACGTAGCCGACCGACCAGGCGGGGTAGGGCTCCATCTCCCACCGCCCGCCCGTGCCGGGCATGTGCCGGTGGATGATCCCGTGCTCGAGGATGCCCTGCTGGCGCACCTGGTTGTTCCGGTCGGCGGTGGGCTTGGGATAGACGCTGTCCACCTTCGCCCGGTCCCACTGGCCGGTGAAGTGGTAGTTCGGGAAGAACCGCCCCTTGACCCAGTATTCGTAGTTGGGCGCCCGGTGGATGTCCTCGGTCGGCCCGTCCGTCCAGGCGAGGATGCGGTAGCGGGTCTGGTCGAGGTGATCGTAGGGGCCTTCCCGGTACAGGCTCTTGCCCGCGGCGGTCAGCTCGACCGACTGGAACTTGTCCTGGAAAGGCTCCTTGTGGCTGCGGCGGCGGTCCTTGCAGCGCTCGACGATGGCGGCGACGCGGACGCTCTTGACGCCCGTGAAGGCCCGCAGCCGCCAGTACACCTCGATCCGGTCGTCGGCCTTGCCGGCGGCGTCGGTGGCTATGTCGTGGATCTCCACCTCCTTCATCACCGGCCCGTCGTGCAGCAGCTTCACGCGCGGGGAGGCGGCCCAGTTCCCGCCCAGCAGCTTGCCGGCGTCGGAGGTGAGCACCTGCCCGTTCTCGCGCGTCAGGACCAGCTTTGCGCCGAGGGCCGCGCGATCGAAGCCCCATCGGAAGGCAGGCGGGGCGGCGGGCTTGGCGTTCAGCCAGTCGATCTTCACCTTTCCGCCGGCGTCCAGCTTCGGCAGCACGAACGACACCAGCGCGTGGCGGATCGACCCGTCCGGCGCGTGCCGCAGCACGTTCACCTGGGCGGGCAGATTCACCCCGTCGATAACGGGCGCGATCCCCTCGGTGAAATCACCGGCCGCCCCGATCCGCGAGAAGGTCACCGGCACGTCCGCCAGAGCCCTGCCGGCGTCGAGGTTCTCGTAGACGTTGGACACGACGACAGGCCCGGCCCCGCACAGGCTTGCGGCCGACAGGGCCACGACGATCCCGATCCATCCACGGCTGCACATACTGCTCATCGCTTACTCCCCAATCAGTTCACCGCCCGCTCAGCGCGGGCTCCAGGTTCCGGCCTCTCGAAAAAACAGGCTCGCCGCAGCCGCCTTCGCCTTGTGGCTACGGCGTGCGAACGAGACGCAGAGCTCGCAGAGGAAAAGAGGAGTCAGAAGCTGCTTTGTTGCCAGTGCACTGTCCCCGTGGCAATGTGGGGGGGTGCCACAGGCTGCTTGCAGCCTGTGTTCTTCCGGGCCGCCGTGGAGCACGGACTGACAAGCAGTCCGTGGCACCCGACAGCGGGGCTGGAAAGCAGCACTGGTACTCCAACATCCTCTTCTCTCTGCGTCCTCTGAGTCTCTGCGGCCCATTGCTTTACAGGCTTCTCAGGAAAAACGATTCGGCGGCGTCGATGTCGACCTGGTGGGCCAGGTCGTACAGGTGCAGCTCGACCTTCCCGGCCGCTCCCATCGCGGCGTAGGCCTTTCGCGCCTGGCGGGCGAAGCGGGTCAGCAGGAAGGCGTTGAAGGTCACGTCGCGCCGGCCCTGCGCCAGCAGCACCGGGCGCGGCGCCATCAGGCAGATCAGCTCCGGCGTGTCCAGCGTGGGGTAGAGCCCCGGGACGATCTGCTGCCCGCAGCCGTCGCGGCCCTGGGCGTAGTCGGCGTAGCTGTGGCAGCCGCAGAAGACGCCCATGGCCCCGAACGTCTCGTCGTACGCGCCGGCCTGGACGGTCATCGTCGCGCCGCCGGACAGGCCCATCACGCCCAGCCGCTTCGGGTCGGCCCCGGTCTCCCCCAGCACGAACGCGGTCACGTCCCGCAGGTCGTACAGGTGCAGCCCCGGCAGCGTCATGCCCATCGCCTCCGCGGCCAGCGAGGCGAGGTTGCACGGGTCCCGGCTGCCGTCGCGCGGGTCGTCCTTGCGGCGATGGGCCAGGGCCCGCTCGGCCCAGGTGGCGGTGATGAACCCCGCCCGGGCGAGCAGCTCGGCGTAGTTGCCGCTGTAGGGCCCGAACCAGTTGCCGTGCGGCCGGGCGGGCGGGCTGACGCCGGCGACGACCAGGTCGTCCTGCCCGTGGCCGTGAGGGCAGATCACGCACCTGCCGTTGCGCCGCGACCGGTCCGGCACCAGCAGCCACACCGGCAGCGTGGACCCGGCCTCGCGGTTGAGGTGGTACAGCCGCCGCTGGCAGCCGTCCAGCTTCTCGCGCCGGATCAGCTTGCCCCTGGCGGCCGGCGGCTGGGGCAAGGGGCCCAGGCAGCGGCGGTAGTGCGCCCGCGCCGCCCCCTGCCAGGCGAGGGCCTCGGCCCGGCTGGTGGCGCGGCAGGGCATGGTGACCTTGAGCGTGCGGGAGTAGCGGGCCAGTTGCTCCATCGTCCCGGGGGGCTCCGGCCGCGGGGCGGCCGGAGTCAGGGTGACGGCCTTGCCCTTCAGCCGCCTGCCGCCGGGGGCGGTCAGCCGGGCCACCACGCCGTACCGGTCGAGCTTGACCAGCAGCGTGCTGCGGCCCTTGGGCAGCCGGACGGGCACCACGCCCAGGTCGAAGGGCATCTTGTGCCAGGAATGCTCCTCGTGGACGAACTGCCCGTTCCACCAGACGCGGCAGCCGTCCTGGCCGGTGATGCGAAGCTCGCCGTCCTGGGCGGTGTCGGCCTCGACGACCGCCAGGGCGTACCAGAGGTGGTCCCATTGGGCCGGGATGGCGGCGTCCAGCTCCGGATACGCCCGGCGGTGCTGGAGCAGCTCGAGCTTGGGATAATCCGGCGGCGCCTGCAGGGGCAGCCATTCGATCTCGGCGATGCCCCCGGGCTTGGGGGTGCCGCGGACGGCCTCCTCGCCGCCGAGGGCCTTTTGGAGGTAGTCCTTCTTCCAGAACCGGCTGGCCTTGGCGTCGTAGAGGTTGGGCGCCCGCCCGCCGATGACGCCGTTGGCGAAAAACCCCGTCACCATCCAGTCCAGGATGAACCCCGACGCCCCTTCGTACACGGCCAACGTATTCCGGATCATGGCTCACTCCTCAAGCCCCGCAGGATACCACGGAGCCCGAGGAAGAAACAGCAGGGATGCAGGGGTGGAGTGGAGGAAGAAGAAGAAGAAGCGATGGCAGGGATGCAGGGGATGCAGGGGATGGAGCGGATTGTGGAAGCAACAGCAGAAGAAACGGCGATGCAGGGGATGGAGCAGATTGTAGAAGCAACAGCAGAAGAAACGGCGATGCAGGGGATGGAGCAGATTGTAGAAGCAACAGCAGAAGAAACGGCGATGCAGG